>NZ_DBHKZA010000099.1:14482-19331 GCF_057314935.1 Achromobacter sp. | reverse complement strand
CGCCGGCACCGTATTTTTGACAGAATCGCTTCGCAAGAAAGGAATTTCACATGGCTTCCATCACTAACCTCGGCTCGACCACCGGTTTGCCCCTGGAAAAGATCCTGACGGACCTTCAGGCCGCCGAGGACAAACGACTGAGCATTTATTCGACCCGCCAGGCCAGCTACGAAGCCCGGGTGAGCGCGTTCGGCCAAGTGCAAAGCGCTGTGGAAGCACTGCAAAAGGCTGCCGAAGCGTTGGGGAAGTCGTCGACGTTGGATGCGGTCAAGTCGACCGTAACCGGTGATGGCCTGACCGTGACTATCGGAGAAAATGGCGCCACGATGGGCGAGTACTCGATCAATGTAAACAAACTCGCTACGGCCCAAACGTTGCAATCGGGCGTTGTCGCCGATCGCAAGGCGGCCAATGGCGCGTCTGGCTCATTCGAAATCGAACTTGTCAATGGCGACAAGCGCACCATCAACCTGACCGACACGTCCTTGGACGGTATCGCCAAAGCCATCAATTCCGACGACAAGGCTGGCGTACGTGCCACCATCATCACCAACGGCGATGGGGCAAGCTATCTGATGCTCAGCGCCAAAGATACCGGCGAAAAGGCCGCGGTGAAATCCATTACCGTCGCCGGCAGCTCCGATCTCAAGAACATCCTGAATTACAACACCGATCCTGCCGACACCAGCACCAAACTGAAGCAACAAACCGCAGCGGTTGATGCGGAGATCGAGATCAACGGCATCGCGGTCAAGAGTGGCAGTAATAACATTTCCACGGCCATTGACGGCATTACGTTGAATCTGACCGCGAAGACTGAGGATGGCAAACCCATCACAGTCAAGTTGAGCAGCGATACCGCCGTTGCAAGCAAAGCCGTGGGAGATTTTGTCAACGCTTACAACGCGCTGCAAAACACAATCACGAAACTGACAGCGTTTGACGTCGCAGCACAAACAAATCAAGCCCTGACCGGCGACGGTACCACGCGCAGCATTCAGTCGGCGATGTCCAACGCCTTGCAAGCATTTACGACTGACGGGACAGTACGCTCCCTCGCCGACCTTGGTATTTCAACCGACCCGAAAAGCGGCCAGTTGAAGTTGGACCAAGCCAAACTGGACAAGGCGCTGGCAGCTAACCCCGCCGATGTCAAACAGCTCATGACTTCGCCCGATGGCCTTGCTGCGAAATTCGCCGCAGCCACGAAGAACGTCCTGGGCGACAACGGATCGATCAAGGCAAGCAAAGATGGCCTGACCAAATCGATCGAAGATGTGAAAGAACAATTGGATCGCGCCAAAACGTCCAGCGCGGCACAAATGGCGCAGATGCGCGCTCAGTTCGTTGCCTTGGACAAGTTCGTATCGCAGCAAACCGTCACGGCGAACTACCTCACCCAACAGTTCGCCGCCTTGGCCAAATCCAAGTAATTTATAGAAGATGCATTAATGACTTACGCCGCCCGCCGCCCCACAGGCTCTCATTCTGTTCGCTCCTACGCCGATATCGGCCTGGAAACGCAGATCGTTGGCGCGAGCCCGGAACGGCTGATCTCCTTGCTATATCTTGGCGCCCGTGCAGCTATCGGGCAAGCCCGCATCCATATGCAGGAAGGCAGGTCGGCAGAGCGCGGCGCGGCCATCTCCAAGGCGATCAAGATCGTCGACGAAGGCCTGAAGACCGGACTGAACATGGAGGCAGGCGGCGAGATCGCCGCAAATCTCGCCCTCCTCTATGACTACATCGTCCGCACGCTTTTGATGGCGAATCTCAAGGCAGACCCCGAGCAGCTTGAAATTGCCGATCGCCTGTTGGCGGATCTGGCCGAGGCTTGGCAGACTTCCATCGACCGCCCTGTTGGCGGCACGCAGCCTTGATGGCACGGCGCAAACGAACCCAGCCCGCCAGCAAACGCCCGAGATTTCCATGACGTCCCTTACCCAGCCCACCACTCCCATCCTGGAACGCTACCAGGAGATCGCCTTCATCACGGGCGAAATGCTTGCGGCCGCCCAAGCCGGCGATTGGGATGCCGCGATGGTCCATGGGCAGCAATATTGCGAGCAGGTCGAGCGGCTGCGCATGACCGAACGCACGGTCCCGCTGGATGACGCCGCGCGCGCCATGAAATACGACCTGCTCGTGCGTATCCTGGAAAACGATGCGTTGACGCGAGACCTGGCCCTGCCGCAACTGGCTCGGTTGGGCGAACTGCTGGGACGCATGAAGCGCCAGCAGACCTTGCTGTCGGCCTACGGCAACCGGACGCCTGAAGAATGAGCGTAGGTCCCGCCGCACTCGGCAACGTCCTGGTGCAGCGGTTGGATGCCGTGCTTGGCACGACGATGTCCGCCGCTACCGCCAATCAGGTTTCCGGCGCACGGCCGGATGCGGTCAGCCAGCCCGGGGGCTTGGATAAGCCCGGCTCGTCGGATGGTTCCACCCGCGATTCCCGGCAAGGCATACAGACTGGCGGCGCCCGAGGCGACCGCCAGAATACTGTTGTCGACGCCAAGACCGCCGCCGCCCTGGCGCTGGCGGCCCGCGGACTCGTCACCAGCAGCGACACCACGGCATCGGCCCCGACGACGCTGGGCACGACCGCACGCACCATTCTTGCCTTGCTGGCCCAATATCCCGAGGCTGCGCCTGCCGTGCAGGGGCGCGCCCCGCTTTGGAACGCCAACGGCGCGCCGGGCCAACCTGCCGGCCAGGCGGCGTCCGGCCAGGCCACCCCGGGTGCGGGCCAACCCGCGCCCGCCGCAACGCCGGCGCCCGCCCAGCCGGCGGCCCCTGCCGGCCCCACCGCCGCCGCGGATGCCACTGCCGCCACCAAGCTTGCGCGGCCCGCAGGCCAAGCCGACGCCAACGTCGCCCGCGGCGCCGATGCGGCTACCCACGCCTCGTTGGCCGCAAGCGGTCCGTCCGCCCGTTTGCTGGGCCAGGCGCTGCGCCAAGCCCTGCAAACCAGCGGCCTGTTCTACGAATCGCACCTGACCAACATGGTCTTCGGGCGGCTCAGCCCGTCGTCGCTGCAGAACGAGCCCCAGGCCAAGCTGAGCAAGGACGATATCCCGCAAAACACCGCGGCGGCACGCGGCCGGCCGGAGGCCTCAGCCTCGGGACGCGCAGGCGGCGGCGCGGATGCGCCTTCCAGCACCGGCTCGTCCTCCACGTCCGCACCGGGCACGCCGATCGCCGGCATCCACCAGGACCTCACGGTGCTGGTGCGTCAGCAGCTGGATGTGCTGGCCAACCAGTCGCTGACCTGGCAAGGCGAAGCCTGGCCCGGCACGCCGATGGAATGGGAAGTGGAACGCGACCCCTACGGCGGCGACCCCGATTCGGCGACCCCCACCTGGGCCACGCGCCTGAAGCTGGATCTGCCTCGGCTTGGCCTGGTCGACGCCCGGCTGAACCTGGCCGGTGACCAGATCGTCCTGCAACTGGTTGCGCCGCTGGCGGCCGCGGAAATCAATGATTCGTCGGACCAGCTGCGATCGCGCCTCCTGGCCGCGGGCCTGACCCTGAGCAACCTGGCGGTCAGCGTGACGGAACCCCGGGCCATCGACCCGAACGACATCTGATGAACACCCCCCCCTACGCCGAGGACAACGGCCCCAACGCCAACCGCAACGCGGCAGTCGCCGTTTCGTACGACGACAAGGACGGCGCCCCGCGCGTCGTCGCCAAGGGCTACGGCCAGCTGGCCGACACCATCGTCCGCGCCGCCGAAGAGAACGGCCTGTACGTGCACGAGTCCCGCGAACTGGTCGGCCTGCTCATGCAGGTGGACCTGGACGCACATATTCCCCCCCAACTGTACGTAGCGGTGGCAGAATTGCTGGCCTGGCTCTATCGCCTGGAATCGCGCGAGCTTCCCGAAGCCGCGCCACCCGCCTGACCTCACTCTCTAAGGACCACCATCGTGTTGGATGCCAGCGACCCGGAATTCCTGCTGACCCGGCCGGAAGACATGCGCTCAGCCTTGTTTGAACTGACGCACCCCGACAGCCACATCCTCGTGCGCGATGCCGCCGACCGCGAGATGGCCGTGCTCGTCCTGGGCGCGGACAAGCACACCCGCCAGTTCTTCTGGCGGCCCCGCGACTACGCCGGCGCCGACTTCGAACAGTCCGACAGCATGGGCTTGTTGAGCGGCACCACTTTCCATTTCCACGCCACCGCCTACGGCGGCGTGCAGATCCGGTTCCGCGTGCAGCGGCCGGAGGTGATCCAGTTCGACGACGGCAGCGCGGCGTTGGTGTCGCCTTTTCCCGATCGGCTTGCCCGGATCCAGCGGCGCAAGATGTTCCGCGCCTCGCTGGCCGGCAGCGCCAACCTGTGCCAGGCCAGCTGGCAACCCGCGCCCAAGGAGAAGCCCTACAGCTTCACGGTCCGCGACCTGTCGGTCGATGGCGTGGGCCTGCGGGTCGGACTGGCGGTGCCGGTCCTGCCCGAGCGCGGCACGGTGATGGAAGCGGTGCAACTGGACTTCGGCGAACTGGGCAAGCTCAGCGCCGACCTGGAAGTGCGCAACGTCTATCCGATTTCGGGCCAACCGATGATCCAGCCCGGAACACCGGAGGACGAGGCGCCCAGGCACGTCTCGCTGACCGGCGAACCGCCGATGAGCCACGTGGGCGCCGTGTTCCTGAATCTGGATGCGCGCCAGGAGAACTGGCTGCAGAAAGTGGTCTGGCGCCTTGAGAAAGGCGCGCAGCGCGACTGATCCGCCGGAGGCGGCAGCAAGCATGCGAAGCATGCGCAGCGTGGGGGCGCCCCCTTCTTCTTAAACGGCCATCGAGGAGATTTCCTTGTAGGCGGCAACCAGCTTGTTGCGCAC
>NZ_DBHKZA010000099.1:4974-14382 GCF_057314935.1 Achromobacter sp. | reverse complement strand
CTTAAACGGCCATCGAGGAGATTTCCTTGTAGGCGGCAACCAGCTTGTTGCGCACCTGCACGGCGGTCTGAAAGCCGATGCTGGCTTTCTGCATATCGATGATCACGTCATTGAGCGAAATGTCGGGCGCGCCCATTTCAAATGCCTTCGCCTGGGCGGACGACGCGTTCTGCGCCGCGGTCACGCGACGGATCGAGCGCTGCAGCTCGGCGGCAAAGCCGTCGGGCTGGCCGACCATTTCGCCAGCGGCGAGATTGCCGGTTTCCGCCTTGCTCACGACGGTACGCATCTGCTGGAGCATGCTTTCGATGCCGGACAAGCCTGATACAGCCATTACCTGATTCCTTGCTGGTGGGGCATGACGCCAATGTTGTGCAGAGCGTAACGCCGTTCGCATGCGGCCATAGCCGATATAAACCGCCAAAAACCCCGACATTTCCCCGAATGCCGCCAACCAGGCGCGAGCCCCTGGCCGCAGCTTTCGCCTTGCCGTCGACATAGAGGATAAGTAACGCCAAAAACCGGCTGTTTTCATCGATTGGGATTGTCGTACCAACGGCAATAATCCAGGCTCTCCCCAGACCAGAAGCACGTTGCATGTGTAATCTGCCCTACCCAGACATGAAGTCCTTTTCCCTGCTCCGCGTAGCCAGCGGGAGCCATCGATGAATCAGCAGGCCACTCTGAGCTCGTCGCTGCTGGCGAAGTTCCCCGCCCTGGAAAAGATACGCGCGCTGCCCAAGCCTATTCTGCTTGGCGCGGCGGCCGCCGTCGTTGCGCTGGTCGTTGCCGCCGTGATGTGGGGCAGCGAACCCAAGTACAAGGTCCTGTTCTCGAACCTGGACGACCGCGACGGCGGTGCCATTGTGACGGCGCTCGGCACGATGAACGTGCCCTACCGTTACAACGAAACCGGCACCGCCTTGCTGGTTCCGGCCGACCGCGTGTACGACGCCCGGTTGCAACTGGCTTCCCAAGGGCTGCCGCGTGGCGGCTCCGTCGGTTTCGAACTGATGGACAACGCCCGCTTCGGCGCCAGCCAGTTCGCCGAGCAGATCAACTACCAGCGCGGTCTGGAAGGCGAGCTGGCCCGTTCGATCGAAGCCATGCACACTGTACAGCACGCCCGCGTCCACCTCGCCATGCCGCGCCAGTCGCTGTTCGTGCGCGAACGCCAGGCGCCCACGGCGTCGGTGCTGCTGAACGTCTACCCCGGCCGCAGCCTGAGCGACGCCCAGGTGTCGGCGATTTCGTGGCTGGTGGCCTCCAGCGTGCCCGAGCTGACCGCTGAAAACGTATCGATCGTCGACCAGAACGGACGCCTGCTGTCCGCGCCGCTGGGCGAAGGCCGCGGCATGGACGCCGATCAGATGCGCTTTGTGCGCGAAATGGAGCAGCGCACGGTCGAACGCATCCTGACCATCCTGAATCCGCTGGTCGGCCCGGGCAACGTCCACGCCCAGGCCAGCGCCGACGTCGACTTCGCCCGCCGCGAAGAGACCTCCGAAGTCTATCGCCCCAACCAGGAACCGGGCCAGTCCGCCATCCGCAGCCAACAGACCAGCGATTCCACCCAGCGCGGCGTGAACCCCGCCCAGGGCGTGCCGGGCGCGCTGTCGAACCAGGCGCCCGCCAATGCGCAGGCGCCCATCGCCAACCCGCCAGCGCCGCAACCGCCGCGCCCGGGCCAGCCGCAGCAGCCGGCCAATGCCCAGCAGCAACAGCAGACGGGTACGCAGACGGCCGCCACCAACCTGAACGAGCGCCGCGACGCCACCACCAACTATGAAGTGGACCGCACCATCAGCCACATCAAGCAGCCGGTGGGCAACCTGAAGCGCCTGTCGGTCGCCGTGGTGGTGAACTACATCCGCGACAAGGACGGCGAGCCCCAGGCCCTGCCGCCCGAAGAGCTGAACAAGCTGACCAACCTGGTCCGCGAAGCCATGGGCTATTCCGAAACGCGCGGCGACTCGCTGAATCTGGTGAACAGCCAGTTCAACGATGGCCCGCCGCCGGTGCCGATGTGGCGCGACCCGGAAATGATCGCCCTGTTCAAGACCATCCTGGCTTGGCTGGTGGGTCTGGTGGTTGCGTTGTGGCTGTATCGCAAGGTCCGCCGCTCGGTCACCGAGTACCTGTATCCGCCGGTTGATCCGGAAATGGCTGAAGCCGAGCGCATCGAAGCGGCCCGCGAGGCCCAGGACGTGGCGCGCACGAAGGAAGTCAACCGCTACGAAGACAACCTGGAACGCGCCCGCACGATGGCCAATAAGGATCCGCGCGCCGTCGCGATGGTTCTGCGCACCTGGATGAGCAAAGATGAAAAATGATTCCACCCCGATGGACGGCATGACGCGCAGCGCCGTCCTGATGATGTCGCTGGGCGAGGACGCGGCCGCCGAGGTCTTCAAGTACCTCAGCGCCCGTGAAGTGCAGCAGGTCGGCGCGGCGATGGCCAGCTTGAAGCAGGTCACGCGCAACGACGTGGCCGTCGTGCTGGAAGAGTTCCGCCAGGAAGCCGACCAGTTCATGGCCGTCACGCTGGGCTCGGACGATTACATCCGCAGCGTGCTGACCAAGGCGCTGGGCAGCGACCGCGCAGCCGGCCTGATCGAAGACATCCTGGAAGCCGGCGACGGCGGCAGCGGCATCGACGCGCTGAACTGGCTGGACCCCAACACCGTGGCCGAGCTGATCGGCGACGAGCATCCGCAGATCATCGCGACGATCCTGGTCCACCTGGAGCGCGACCGCGCGGCCGGGGTGCTGGCCTTGCTGACCGATCGCCTGCGCAACGACGTCATGCTGCGCATCGCCACCTTCGGCGGCGTGCAGCCTGCGGCCTTGTCCGAACTGACCGAAGTGCTGAATTCCGTGCTGGCCGGCCAGGGCGCCAAGCGCAGCAAGATGGGCGGTGTGCGCACTGCGGCCGAGATCCTGAACATGATGAATTCCTCGGACGAGGAAACCGTCGTGGCCAGCCTGCGCGAACGCGACAACGACCTGGCGCAGAAGATCATCGACGAGATGTTCGTCTTCGACAACCTGCTGGACGTCGAGGACCGTGCCATCCAGCTCATCCTGAAGGAAATCGACAACGACACGCTCATGGTCGCGCTCAAGGGCGCGCCGGAAGAGCTGCGCGCCAAGTTCCTGCGCAACATGTCCAGCCGCGCCGCCGAGATGCTGCGCGAGGACCTGGAAGCCCAGGGTCCGATCCGCATGTCGAAGGTCGAAGCCGAGCAGAAGAAGATCCTGCAGATCGCCCGCCGCCTGGCCGAAAGCGGCCAGATCGTCCTGGGCAACTCCGGAGACGACGCATATGTCTGAAGCGGACAACGGCGCGACGACGCTCATCTCGCGCAGCGCCGCCTGGCGGCGCTGGCAGATGCTGTCGTTCGACGAGCCGGCGGCCGTCGAAGTCGAACCGGAGCCCGAACCCGATCCGGGCCCGGATCCTGCCGTGGTGATGGCGCAACTGCGCGCCCAGGCGATGGCCGAGGGCCGCGAGGAAGGCTACACGCACGGCCATGCGGCCGGCGTGGAAGCAGGCCAGCAAGCGGGGCACGATGCGGGATTCGCCGCGGGACGCGAAGCCGGTTTCGCCGAGGGCCTGGCCCAGGCGCGCGAACAGGGCGCAGCCGAAGCGCAGCGCCTGCACACGCTGGTCGAAGCCTGCGCCGCATCGCTGGGTTCGCTGGAAGAAAAGATGGGCCAGAGCCTGCTGACGCTTGCGCTGGACATCGCGCAGCAAGTCGTGCGCACGACGCTGGCCGAGCAGCCGGAAACCGTTGCCGCCGCCGTGCGCGACGTGCTGCACATCAACCCGTCCGCGGGCGGCCAGATGCGCCTGTGGGCCAACCCCGACGACATCGAGCTGATCCGCCTGCACCTGGCGGACGAGCTGAAGGAAGGCCATTGGCGCGTGCTGGCCGATGAATCCATCGCGCGCGGCGGCTGCCGCGCCGAAACGCCCTTCGGCGACATCGACGCCACGCTGCAGACGCGGTGGCGCCGGGTCGCGGCTTCGCTGGGCCGCAACGTCTCCTGGGAGGAGCCGGCGTGAACAGCCATCCGGCTCCGGCACAGCCCGGCCAGACGGCCGCGCCGCTGTCGTCCGCGCCCGCCGTTGCGGCGCCTGCCGTTCCGGTCATCGACCGCTGGAAGACGCAGCTGGAGATCGGCTCGATCCGCGCCGCGTCGACCGACCCGTGGCTCGTCAGCGGCAAGATCACCCGCGCAACCGGCCTGGTGCTGCATGCCACCGGCCTGCGCCTGCCGGTCGGCGCCGCCGCCCGCATTGAAATCGCACGTGGCCATGACCATTGGGCCGATGCCGAAGTCGTGGGCTTTGACGGCCATACGCTGTACCTGATGCCGCAGGCCGACATTTCCGGCCTGCCGCCCGGCGCGCGCGTCGTGCCCGGCGAACCGCCCGTGCAGCGGCAGATCCCGCTGCCGCGCAAAGCGGAATTGAACGGCAACGCCAAGCCCCAGCTTGGCCGCCACCTGCCCGTGGGCAACGCCCTGCTGGGCCGGGTGCTGGACGGCGCCGGCCGCCCGCTGGACGGGCTGGGGCCATTGACGGGCGCCGAACTGGCGCCCCTGTCCGCGCTGCCCATCAACCCCTTGTCGCGCGCGCCGATCGACACCGTGCTGGACACGGGCGTACGCGCCATCAACGGGTTGCTGACCGTCGGACGCGGCCAGCGCATGGGCCTCTTCGCCGGTTCTGGCGTGGGGAAATCCGTCTTGCTGGGCATGATGGCCCGCTACACCAAGGCCGACGTGATCGTCGTGGGCCTGATCGGCGAACGGGGCCGCGAAGTCAAGGAATTCATCGAGCACAACCTGGGCCCCGAAGGCCTGGCGCGCTCGGTCGTGGTGGCGGCGCCTGCCGACGTGTCGGCCCTGCTGCGGCTGCAAGGCGCGGCCTACGCCACCCGCCTGGCCGAGCACTTCCGCGACCAGGGCCTCGATGTACTGCTGATCATGGATTCGCTGACCCGGTACGCCATGGCACAACGGGAAATCGCGCTGGCCATCGGCGAGCCGCCCGCCACCAAAGGCTATCCGCCGTCGGTGTTCGCCAAGCTGCCCATGCTGGTCGAACGCGCCGGGATGGGCGCGCCCGGCCCGTCGGGCAAAGCCGGATCCATCACCGCGTTCTATACGGTACTGGCGGAAGGCGACGACCAGCAGGATCCGATTGCCGATTCGGCGCGCGCGATCCTGGACGGCCACGTGGTGCTGTCGCGCCATCTGGCCGAAGCCGGCCACTACCCCGCCATCGACATCGAGGCGTCGATTTCCCGCGCGATGACCTCGCTGATCACGCCGCAGCAATTCGCCGTCGTGCGCCGCTTCAAGCAGAACCTGTCGCGCTACCAGCGCAACCGCGACCTGATCGCCGTCGGCGCCTACGCCGCCGGCAACGATCCGCAGCTGGACGAAGCCATCGCGCGCTACCCCCGTCTGGAGGCGTTCTTGCAGCAGGATATCGGCGAGAACGTCGGCTACGACGACGCCGTCAACCAGTTGCGCGCCAGTTTCGAGTTAAGGGATACCTATGCCTAGCCAATTGCCCTTGGACATGCTGATCAACCTGGCCAAGGAAAGCACGGATGAAGCCGCGCGCCTGTTGGGCCGGCTCAGCGCCGAGCGCACCAATGCCGAGCGCCAGCTGGGCATGCTGAACGATTACCGCCAGGACTACCTGGAACGCCTGCAGCAGGCGATGACGACGGGAATGTCGGCCAGCGACTGCCATAACTACCAGCGCTTCATCGGCACCCTGGACGACGCGATCAGCCAGCAGCAGACCGTGCTGCGCCAGGCGGACGAGAACCTGGCCAAGGGCCGCCAGTACTGGCAGCAGGAAAAACGCAAGCTCAATTCCTACGACGCCCTGGCGCAGCGCGAAATGCGCGCGCAGGCCGTCGTGGAGTCCCGCCGCGAACAGCGCGCCAACGATGAATACTCCGCCCGCCTGGTCCAGCGCCAGGCCGGCCTGCATTAAGCAATACCTCACAGGAAGCCCAAGATGACCGCTCCCCTGCCCTTGCCCACGATCGCACCCGTCGCGCCGACGTCGATCGCCGACGCGCTTGGCGCCAACAAGTCCGCGTCCGCGAACAAGAAAGGCCCGAGCTTTTCCGATGTGCTGGCCCAGCAGCGTCCGAAGCCGTCCGCCGATTCGCGCCCTGCGAACAATGGCGCCAAGACGCCCGGCAAGAACGCCGCCGCCAACGACCCCGCCGGCAAGGCTGAAAACGCCGCCGCCGGCGCGATCGACGATGCGGTGAAGACCGCCGCCGCCGCGGAAGCCGGGGCGCTTGCCGTCGCCGCCACCCAGCAACCGGCCGCGCCGGTCTTGCCGCAGCAAGCACTTGAAATCGCCGCCCAGGCGGCTGAACAAGTACAGCTTGCCCGCGGCAACGCGGAAGCTGCGGCCGCTGCGCTGGGGTCCGGCGCGGCCGTGCTGACGGCCACGCTGAATGCCGCCAACGTCAACGCCGCCGCTGCGCCTGGCACGCCGGTCGCCGCAACGGCCCAACAGGCCGAAGCCGCCGCCGCGCTTGCCGCGCGCGACGCCCAGGCTGCCTTGCCGGTGGTGACTGCTGCGGTCAAGCCGGGCAGTGCCGCGGCCCCGGCCGTGGAGACCGCGCCCGCCAACGCCAAGCCTGCCGCGAAGGCCGAGTCGCTGCGTCTTGCCACCGACCTCACGCTGCCGCGCGTGCCGCGCGATGCCCGCGCCGAAACCGAACACACGACGACGCTGCCGGCGCGCACGGAAGAAGAACTGACCGCGGCGTTGACCAGCACGGCGCAACAATTCCAGGCCCCGCAACACGGCGCTTCGGCCCAGGATCATCTGGCCCAGGCCTTGGCCGCCGCTAGCCAGCGCCAGGCCGCGCCGGTGGTGAATCAAGCCGCGGTTGCCGCGCCGGCCGTGCCCGTCGTGATGCAGATCGCCACCCCCGTGGGCGGCACGCATTGGGGCACCGAACTTGGCCAGCAGGTCGTGATGATGAGCACCAATGCACGTCAAGGCATGCAAACCGCGGAACTGCGCCTGGATCCGCCGGACCTGGGCCCCTTGCGCGTCAGCCTGAACCTGGCCGATGGCGTGGCCAGCGCTTCGTTCGTGTCGGCTCACGCTTCGGTGCGCCAGGCGATCGAAACCGCCATTCCGCAATTGCAACAAGCCCTGGCGCAAGCCGGTATTTCATTGGGCCAGACCAGCGTCGGCGAACAGGCCGCGCAGCAGGAATTTGCGCAACAGCAGGGTGGCAACGGCTCGCAACGCCAGACCGGCGGCGGCTCGGCGGTTGCCGATGCGGCGGCCGGCAATTCGGCGCCTGTCGTGCCCTCCCCGCGCAATGCCAACGCCCTGGTCGACACCTTCGCGTAGCAAACAGGCGGCCCGCAGCCAGCAATGGATGCGGGCAGTGCAGCAATAGCTTGAGATACGCGGCTTTCGCCCTGTTTTTCGCCTCCAAGCCGAGGCGGGAATTGGGGCAGAATGCTTTCATCCACTAAGTATCCGTTTTCACCAGCGGCCCAATACGCATCGAAACCGAGATGGCGACTTCCAAAACCTTATCCGCGCCGTCGGGCGCGAAGACCTCCGGCGGCATCGGCCGCATCCTTCGCCCGATCCTGGCCATACTGGTCCTGCTCCTCGTCGCCGCCGCCAGTGCCGGCGCAACCTGGTTCATCACCCAACGCATGCAGCAGCCGCAGGCTGGCGCCGCGGTGCAACTGGGCGTGGGCCAGGTCCCTGGCGGCCAGCCTGGCCAACCCGGTCAGCCGGGTCAACCTGGTCAGGCCGGCCAGGGCCCGCAAGCCACGCCGACCACCTTCGTCGCCCCGCCGGCAGGTCCGATCGCCGTGCCCGCACCGATCTTCGTGCCGATCGAAGCATTCACGGTCACGTTGCAGAACGCCGACACGGAACGCATCATGCACGTGGGCCTGACGTTGCGCGTCAGCGACGAACAGACCCGCACGCGCCTTGAAAAGTACATGCCTGAAGTGCGCAGCCGCATCCTGATGGTGCTGTCGTCGCAATCGCCCACCGGCGTGCAGACCCAGCAAGGCAAGACCGACATGGCCACCGCGATCAAGCAGGCGGTCAACCGCCCCTTCTCGCCCCTGCCGGACGGCCAGTATGTCACCGACGTACTGTTCACGGCGTTCGTGGTGCAATAAGCATGGCCTACGAGGCATTCCTTTCACAGGACGAAGTCGATGCGCTGCTTGCCGGCGTCACCGGCGAGAGCGACAGCAAGACCGAGGCGGCCAGTACCAACGATGGCGCGCGCGCCTATGACCTGAGCTCGCCCGAACGCGTCGTGCGCCGCCGCATGCAGACGCTGGAGTTGATCAACGAACGTTTCGCGCGCCATATGCGCAACGTGCTGTTGAACTTCATGCGCCGCAGCGCGGACATCACGGTCGGTTCGATCAAGATCCAGAAGTACGCCGACTTCGAACGCAACCTGCCCGTGCCGAGCAATCTGAACATGATTCAGATGAAGCCCCTGCGCGGCACGGCGCTCTTCACCTATGACCCGAATCTGGTGTTCCTGGTCATCGACAGCCTGTTCGGCGGCGATGGCCGCTACCACACGCGCGTCGAAGGCCGGGATTTCACCACGACCGAACAGCGCATCATCCGGCGCCTGCTCAACCTGACCCTGGAAAGCTACGGCAAGTCCTGGGACCCCGTCTATCCGATCGAATTCGAGTATGTGCGCTCGGAGATGCACACCAAGTTCGCCAGCATCACCGGCAACAATGAAGTGGTGGTCGTCACCTCGTTCCATATCGAATTCGGCGCGACCGGCGGCGACCTGAACATCTGCCTGCCCTACTCCATGATCGAGCCGGTGCGCGATCTGCTGACGCGGCCGCTGCAGGAAACCACGCTGGAAGAAGTGGACCAGCGCTGGTCGCAGCAGCTGTCGCGCCAGGTTCGCAGCGCCGACATCGACGTGGTCGCGGAATTCGCGCGCATCCCCTCGTCGATCCGCGAGCTGATGAGCCTGAAAGTGGGCGACGTCCTTCCCGTGGACGTGCCCGAAACCATCATTGCCAACGTGGATGGCGTGCCGCTGATGGAATGCGGCTACGGCGTCTTCAATGGCCAGTACGCGCTGCGCGTACAGAACATGTTTACCTACGATACCGATTCACACGAGGCCCCCGACCATGACTGACAAGAACGAGCCTGGCACCGGCTCGTCCCCGGCCGACGACTGGGCCGACGCGCTCGCCGAACAATCCCGCGCCAATCCGCCCACCCAGGCCGATGGCCTGAAGCCGCAGGACGACTGGGCAGCCGCGATGGCTGAACAATCCGCCGCCACGCCGGCAGCGCCCGCCCCGGCGGCGCCCGCC
>NZ_DBHKZA010000099.1:0-4874 GCF_057314935.1 Achromobacter sp. | reverse complement strand
GCGCCCGCCCCGGCGGCGCCCGCCGCCCCGGCGCCGGCAAAGCCCGCCGCCCAGTCCGCGGCCCAGTCGGTGTTCAAGCCCCTGGCCGGCGCCACCGCCGGCGCCGGCACCGACATCGACCTGATCATGGACGTGCCCGTCCAGCTGACGGTCGAACTGGGACGCACCCGACTGACCATCAAGAACCTGCTCCAGCTGGGCCAGGGCTCGGTAGTCGAGCTGGACGGCCTGGCCGGCGAACCGATGGACATCTTCGTCAACGGCTACCTGATCGCCCAGGGCGAAGTCGTCGTCGTCGAAGACAAGTACGGCATCCGCCTGACCGACATCATCACCCCCTCCGAGCGGATCAACCGCTTGAACAACCGTCGTTGACGGCACCGGCGCCATGACCGAATCCTCCCTGCTGCGCGTCATCATCGGCCTTGTGCTGGTGGTGGCCGCCATCCTGGTTTCGGCATGGCTCGCCAAGCGCGCCGGATTGACCCAGCGCGGCGGCGGCAACCTGCTCAAGCAGGTCGCCAGCCTGCCTGTCGGTGCGCGCCAAAGCATCGTCGTCGTCGAGATCGACAACACCTGGCTGGTGGTGGGCGTCAGCCCGAACCAGATCAACACCCTGCATACCCTGCCCGCCGGCCAGTTGCCGGAGGGTTCGCCCTTGCCCGCCGCAGCATTCGCGGCCAAGCTGGGCCAGGCGCTCAAGCGCCGCTAGCGCCACCTGCGCGATCCAAGCGATACCCATGAGTTTGCTCACCCGCACGACCTCCATCCGCGCCCGCCAGAACGCGCTGCCGTTGCTGGCCGCCACCGCCGTGCTGGGCTTGGCCCTCTTTCCCGCCGGCGTCGTCGCCCAGGCCACGCTGCCGGCGCTGACCACCACCCCCGGCCCCAACGGCTCCGAGACGTATTCGCTCAGCATGCAGACGCTGCTGCTGATGACCTCGCTGTCGTTCCTGCCCGCGGCCCTGTTGATGATGACCGGCTTCACGCGCATCATCATCGTGCTGGGCCTGTTGCGCAGCGCCATGGGCACGGCGATGTCGCCGCCCAACCACGTGCTGATCGGGCTGGCGCTGTTCCTGACCTTCTATACGATGTCGCCGGTGTTCGACAAGATCTACGCCGACGCCTACAAGCCGCTGTCCGAGGGGTCGATCCAGTTCGAGACAGCCGTCGAACGGGCCGCGGGGCCGCTGCGCACCTTCATGCTGCACCAGACCCGCGAGAACGACCTGTCGCTGTTCGCCAACCTGGCCAAGCAGCCGGCGCTGGAAGATCCCTCGCAAGTGCCGCTGCGCATCCTGGTGCCGGCGTTCATCACCAGTGAGCTGAAGACGGCGTTCCAGATCGGTTTCACCATCTTCATTCCGTTCCTGATCATCGATCTGGTGGTCGCCAGCGTGCTGATGGCGCTGGGCATGATGATGGTGCCGCCCGTCACCGTGGCGCTGCCGTTCAAGCTGATGCTGTTCGTGCTGGCCGACGGCTGGAACCTGCTCATGGGCTCGCTGGCCCAGAGCTTCTACCAATAACGCCCGGAGCACAATCGCCATGACCGCCGAAACCGTCATGACCATGGCCTACCAGGCGATGAAGATCGTCCTGGCGATGGCCGGCCCGCTGCTGCTGGTCGTGCTGGTGGTGGGTCTGGTCATCAGTATTTTCCAGGCCGCCACGCAGATCAACGAAATGACGCTGTCGTTCATTCCGAAGCTGCTGGCGATGTGCGGCGTGCTGGTGCTGCTGGGCCCGTGGCTGATCGGCGTCATGGTCGACTACATCCGGCAACTGATCGGCCAGATCCCCATGCTGGTGTCCTGAGCGGCCCGCGCCGCCAGACGCCAGACGCTTGCCCCATGATCGCCTTCACGCTCGAACAGCTCAACGGCTGGATCGGCCAGTTCCTCTGGCCGTTCGTGCGCATCCTGGCGCTGGTGGGCACGGCGCCCCTGTTCTCCGAATCCATCATCCCCGTCAAGGTCAAGGTCGGATTGGCCTTCGTGCTGGCCGTCGCCATCAGCCCGGCGCTGGACCCCATGCCGCCGATCGCGCCAGGCTCGTTCGCCGGCCTGTGGATGGTGATGCAGCAGGTGCTGATCGGCATCGCCATGGGCTTCACGATGCGGCTGGTGTTCGCCGCCGTGCAGACGGCGGGGGAATTCGTCGGCCTGCAGATGGGCTTGTCGTTCGCGTCGTTCTTCGATCCCAGCTCCGGCGCCAACACCGCGGTGCTCTCGCGCCTGTTCAATATCATCGCGATGCTGACCTTCCTGGCGCTGGACGGCCATCTGCTGGTCCTGGCGGCCTTGGTGCGCTCTTTCGACACGCTGCCCGTGGCCATGATCCAGCTGCATCAGAACGGCTGGGGCGTCGTCGTGGAATGGGGCAAGACGGTGTTCGTCTCCGGCCTGTTGTTGGCCCTGCCGCTGATCTGCGCGCTGCTGACCATCAACCTGGCGATGGGCATCCTGAACCGCGCGGCGCAGCAACTGTCGATCTTTTCGGTGGGCTTCCCGGTCACCCTGATCGTCGGCGTCACGGTGCTGACCGTGGTGCTGCCGCATGCCGGGCCCTTTTTGGAATCGCTGTTCGAAGCAGGCCTCGCCGCCATGAGCCGGGTGGTCGACGCGTTGGCGGGCAGATAGGTCCCTGGCCTGGCCGCCTCGGCGCCAGCGCCAAGCAAAACGGCCGCTTTTCAGCGGCCGCTTCTTTTCCAGGAGACTGATCGTTCGGGCAGATCAGGGCTGGCCGGTCAACCGGAACACGCGGATCGTCTCGCGCAATGCGCCGGACTGGTTGCCCAGTTGCATCACCGCGCCACCCAGTTCCTGCACCAGCGCCGTGTTCTGCACCGTCATCACGTCCATCTGCGACACGGCGGAGTCCACTTGCTCGATACCGCTGGACTGCTCTTGCGAAGCCTGCGAGATCTCACCGATGATGTCCGTGACGCGATGCACGGCGGCAACGATCTCCTCCATCGTGGCGCCGGCTTGCTCGGCCTGTGCCGATCCTTCCGACACGCGGTCGACCGAATCTTCGATCAAGCCCTTGATTTCCTTGGCGGCCTGCGCGCTCTTTTGCGCCAGGCTGCGCACTTCGCCGGCGACGACCGCGAAGCCCTTGCCCGACTCGCCCGCACGCGCGGCTTCGACGGCGGCGTTCAAGGCCAGGATGTTGGTCTGGAACGCGATGCCTTCGATGATGCTGACGATGTCCGCGATCTTGCGCGAGCTATCGGAGATGCCGTGCATGGTGTTCACCACCTGGCCTACCGCCACGCCGCCGCGCCGCGCCACGTCCATGCTGCTGGCGGCCAGCTGATTGGCCTGGCGGGCATTGTCGGCGTTTTGACGCACCGTCGAGGTCAGCTGTTCCATGCTGGCGGCCGTCTGCTGCAGCGAGGCCGCCTGGCCTTCCGTGCGGCCGGCCAGTTCCTGGTTGCCGCGGGCGATATGCACGGCCGCGTGCGTGGTGCCCTCGATGCCCCGGTAAACGTCCTGCGCGATGCCGATCAGGCTCTTGCGCATGACTTCCAGCGAAAACTTCAGGCTGCCCACCTCATCGTCGGAATCCGCCACGATCTGCGTGGTCAGATTGCCGGCGGCGACCTGGCGCGCCATGTTGGCGGCATCCACCATCGGATCCAGCAGGGACCGCGACAGGCTCCAGCCCATGCCGAAGATGGCGATCACGCCCAGCCCGATGAGGCCGCAGCCAAGGCTGGCACCAAGGGTATCCAGAGTAGCCCAGTTGGCATGCAGCCCGTAGGCGCCCGCGCCCGCGACGATGCCGCCGGACAGTAGCGCTTGGCGCAGCATGCGACTGCGCACGCTGCGCTTGAAGGGAAACGCCACGACATCCAGCCCGCGCCGCCAGCCGGCGCGCACCGGACGGCCGCGGTGGATGCGCACGCCGCGTGCCGTGCCTTCGCGGATGCGGGCGTACAACGCCTCGGCCATCTCCACCTGCTCGTCCGACGGACGCACACGCACCGACGAATACGCGACGACTTCGCCGTTTTCGACGATGGGCGTGGCGTTGGCCAGCACCCAGTAGTAGCCCCCGTCCTTGCGGCGGTTCTTGACCAGCCCCAACCACGACTCGCCCGATTCCAGCGTGTCCCACAGGTCCGCATAGGCTTCGGACGGCATGTCGGGGTGACGCACGATGTTGTGCGGCTTGCCGATCAGTTCTTCGCGGGTGAATCCGCTGACTTCGACGAACGCCGGGTTCGCGTAGACGATGCGGCCCTTGGTATCGGTGCGCGAGATCAGGTACTGATCTTCACGCAGCTTGGTTTCCACGTCATGGACGGGTAGGTTCACGCGCACAGCTAGTCTCCGGTTACTTCATAAGAGCAGCGAATGAATGGCAGCGAGCAACCGGACCTGACGCCCCGCATCGACCTGTACCCGCCCGGTTTGTCGGGCAGGATCCGCTGCCGTCAAACACTGTTCACCGCCCATTTCAGGCGTTATTTTTGTTTACGGCCAAATTTTCGAAAACTTAACGTGCGTAGGAATCGCACGCCGCTTTCCCTTGCCGTCCAGCACAAGAAACACGGCCGCGCATCAGCGCGGCCGCGGTCATGCCTCGGACTCCCGCCCGGCCCGGCCGGACGCCGCCGACGCGTCAGCCTTGTGTCAACGTCGGTGCGGCATAGCCGCCGAGCTGATGCGCAGGCACTTCAATCACTTCACCGGCATTGATCTTGAACACCGCGACCGCTTCGGCCAGGCGGTGAGCCTGATCTTGCAGCGAACCTGCGGCGGCCGCCGCCTCTTCCACCAGGGCCGCGTTCTGCTGCGTCACTTCGTCCATCTGCGACACGGCGCGGTTGACCTGGTCGATGCCGCTGGACTGCTCTTCGG
>NZ_DBHKZA010000098.1:2134-19367 GCF_057314935.1 Achromobacter sp. | reverse complement strand
CAGGCCTTCGGGCTTTAGCTTCTGACCGTCCAACTTCTGGGGGTCAGTTCACCTTCGGCGGGTTTTTTTTCGGGCCTCGGCTTTTTGGGGACCGCAGGCGGCTAGGGTTTGCCGGCCAGGGCCATTGCCACGGCGTCAATGGTCTGGGGCACGGCATCCGCCGCCAGGCAGTCGACGATGACGCGTTCGGGCTGGGCCCGCAGCCACGTGATCTGGCGCTTGGCCAATTGGCGCGTGGCGGCAATGCCTTGCTCGCGCGCGGTGTCCAGGTCGATCTCGCCGTCCAGGTGCGCCCACATCTGGCGATACCCCACGCAACGCACGGACGGCAGGCCGGGATGCAGATCGGGCCGCGTGCGTAGGCCGCGTACTTCGTCCAACAACCCGTTGGCCAGCATGGCATCAAAGCGCTGCGCGATCCGGGCATGCAGCGCACTGCGGTCGGAGGGCTCAAGGCTGATGGTCAGGTACTGGTTGGCGTTGTCATCCGGTTTGCGCTGGCCGCGCTGCAGCAGGGCGGACATGGGCTGGCCGGTCAGTTGGCAGATCTCCAGCGCTCGCTGGATGCGCTGGCTGTCGTTCGGCGCCAGGCGCGCCGCCGTGACGGGGTCCAGCCGCGCAAGTTCGGCATGCAGCGCGGGCCAGCCGTGCGCGGCAGCGCGGGCTTCCAGCTCGGCGCGCAAGGCCGGGTCGGCCTGCGGCAGGTCGTCCAGCCCGTCGCGCAGCGCCTTGTAGTACATCATCGTGCCGCCGGCCAGCAGCGGAATGCGGCCGCGCGCGCGGATGTCGTCGATCAGGCGCAGCGCGTCGGCGCGGAACTCGGCCGCCGAATAGGACTGCGCCGGGTCCAGGATGTCCAGCAGATGCTGCGGCACGCGGGCCTGTTCTTCCAGCGAGGGTTTGGCCGTGCCGATATCCATGCCGCGGTAGATCGTGGCCGAGTCGACGTTGACGATCTCCATCGGCCAGCGTTCGGCCAGCGCCAGCGTGGATGCGCTCTTGCCGGCAGCGGTGGGGCCGGCCAGGCAAATGACCGGCAGCGTGTCGGGGGAGGGAGTCGACGACAAACCTATTGCCCGCGCAGAAAGAGCTTGTCCAGGTCCGACACCGACCACTGCACCCAGGTCGGGCGTCCGTGGTTGCACTGGTCGGCGCGTTCGGTCGTTTCCATCTGGCGCAGCAGGCCGTTCATCTCTTCGATGGTCAGCTTGCGGTTGGCGCGCACCGAGCCGTGGCAGGCCATGGTGGACAGCAGTTCGTTGCGCTGTTCGGTCAACAGGCGCGAGACGCCCACGGCGCCCAGGTCGCGCAGCACCGCGCGGGCCAGCGTCTCGATGTCGCCGCGGGCCAGGATGGCCGGCACGGAGCGCACGGCGATCGACGTGGGGCCGGACGGGCGCATCTCGAAGCCCAGGTCGGCCAATTGTTCTTCGAATTCCTCGACTGTGGCCACGTCCTTTTCCTGGGCGTGGAACACCACCGGTACCAGCAGGTCCTGGCGCGGCAGGCTGCGGGCGTCCAGCGCCTGCTTCAGCTGTTCGTAGACGACGCGCTCATGGGCGGCGTGCATGTCCACCAGCACCATGCCGCGGCGGTTCTGGGCCAGGATGTAGATGCCGTGCAATTGCGCCAGCGCCATGCCCAGCGGATGCTCTTCGTCGGCAGGCAGGCGGGGGGCGGGGGTGGGTTCCTGCACGGGCGTGACCGTCGCGGCCGTGCCGTCGGACAGCGGGCGGTACAGCGACTGCCAGTCCGCGGCTGGAATGCCGGCGGGTTCGGCGTGCAGGCGGAACGGCACCTGGGTATGGGCGCGTTGCGGGGCTGGCGACGGGCGCAGGCCGTAGGTGGCGCCGCTGCCAGAGCCGCTGCCGGCGTAGCCGCCGGAATTGCCACCGGAATAACCCGGCCGGGGCGTGTCCGCCGATGGCGCGGGGCTGCCGGCGGGGGGGCTTTGCGGCGTGGGGGAAGGCGTGGGCGTGGAACCCTGCGCCACGGTTTCGAAACCGCCGTCTTCCGCCTCGCTTTGCGCGGCGGGCGTAACGGCCGACGAGCCGCCCGTCTGCGCCAGGGTCTGGCCGACGGCGTGCGACACGAACCGGTGCACGGCGCCGCTGTCGCGGAAGCGGACCTCGTGTTTCGCCGGGTGCACGTTCACGTCCACGGCGGCGGGGTCGATGTCCAGGAACAGCACGTAGGCCGGCTGGCGGTCGCCATGCAGCACGTCCGCATAGGCGGCGCGCAGCGCATGGCTGACGGTACGGTCGCGCACGTAGCGGCCGTTCACATACAGGTACTGGCGGTCGGCGCGGGCGCGCGCGGCCGTCGGCCGGGTGATCATGCCGGCCAGGCTGACGGTGCCGACAGAATGCGACAGCAGCAACCCGTGCTCGGCGAATTCGGCGCCCAGCACGTCGCGGATGCGCTGCGGCGGTTCAGCCGGCAGCCATTGGCGTTGCGCGCGGTCGTGGTGGAACAGGCGGAACGCGATCTGCGGGTGCGCCAGCGCGATGCGCTCCATCGCGTCGACGCAATGGCCGAATTCGGTGGCTTCCGAGCGCAGGAACTTGCGCCGCGCCGGAACGGCGTCGAACAACTGGCGCACGTCCACGGTGGTGCCCGGCGGCCCCGAGGCGGGGCTGACCTGCATGCTGCCGGCGTCGATCTGCCAGGCATGCTCGCCGTCGCGGGTGCGGGAGATGATGGTGACCTGGGCGACCGAGGCGATCGATGCCAGCGCTTCCCCGCGGAACCCCATCGACGCCACGGATTCCAGTTCGTTCAACGACCGGATCTTGCTGGTGGCGTGGCGTGCCAGGGCCAGCGGCAATTCCTCGGGGGGGATGCCGCCACCGTCGTCCGTGACGGCAATCCGACGGATGCCGCCGCCTTCCAGGCGCACTTCGATGGCGCGGCCGCCCGCGTCGATCGCGTTCTCAAGGATTTCCTTGAGCACGGAGGCGGGGCGCTCGATCACTTCGCCAGCGGCGATCTGGCTGATGAGCAGGTCGGGAAGCGCAAGAATGGAACGGCGTTCGGTCATTAGGCTAAAGGTCTGGTGGGGCTATGTGGATGATTTTAGCGCCATGCCCGGGTGGGCTATAGTCGCTGGGGATTAACCCTCTACCGACTTCCGGGCTGCTGAATGCTTGAATTTTTCAATATGGTGCTCCACATCGACAAGACGCTAGGCGTCTGGGTCGCGCAATACGGCGTGTGGGTGTACCTGGTGCTGTTCTTGATTGTCTTTGCGGAAACAGGGCTGGTCGTCCTGCCATTCCTGCCTGGCGATTCCCTGCTGTTCATCGCCGGCGCGTTTGGCGCCACGGGGCATATCGACCCCGTCATGATGGGGGTGCTGCTGATCGTCGCCGCGATCTCCGGCAATACGCTGAACTACATGATCGGCCGCTATATCGGGCCACGCGTGTTCTCGATGAACCTGCGCTTCCTGGACCGCGGCGCGCTGATGCGCACGCACGCGTTCTACGAAAAGCATGGCGGCAAGACGATCGTCATGTCGCGCTTCATTCCTGTCGTGCGCACGTTCGCGCCTTTCGTGGCGGGCGTGGCGGACATGTCGATGTCGCGTTTCCAGCTGTTCAACGTCCTGGGCGCTCTGCTCTGGGTCGTCAGCCTGGTCGCCGCGGGCTATTTCTTCGGCAACATCCCGCTGGTGCGCGAACACCTGAACACCATCGTGCTGCTGGGCCTGGCGGCGGCGATCGTGCCTGTCGTCGGCGCGGGTGTGTTCAAACTGATCAAGTCGCGCCGCGCGTAGGTTGGGTGAAGCGCGAGAGTCCTTCAGCAAGAACATGGCTGCCCAGCGCGCGCAACCCATCAAGCAACGGTTGTGCTGTGGCTGAATCGGATAAGGATAGCGGTGCTGCCTGATGGGTTGCGCGCGCTCCAGGCCTGAATTCTTGCCGGACTTTTCTCGCGCTTCAACCATCCCGCGCACCAGACAGTGCGACGGCTTTTCAAACAAAAAAAAAGCGATGCGCCCTACGACGCATCGCCCTTTTTACGCCAGCCCAATCAGCTGACGTCGCCCAGCCGCGCCAGCGGCGGGTTGGCGGTGAAGTAGCGCTGGATGCCGGTCATCATGGCTTGGGCCAGCTTGTCCTGGTGCGCGTTGCTGCGCAGCAGGGCCTCTTCCTGTGGGTTGCTGATGAACGCGGTCTCGACCAGCACGGACGGGATGTCCGGGGCCTTCAGCACGGCAAAGCCGGCCTGCTCGACGCTGTTCTTGTGCAGGCGGTTGATCTTCTTGATCTCGTCCAGGAAGGCGTTGCCGACCTTGAGCGAATCATTGATCTGCGCGGTGGTGGACAGGTCCAGCAGTACTTTGGCCACCTGGCGGTCGTGGCTGCCCAGGTTGACGCCGCCGATCAGGTCGGCCGCGTTTTCCTTGTCGGCCATCCAGCGCGCCTGGGCGCTGGTGGCGCCGCGCTGAGACAACGCGAACACCGACGAGCCATTGGCAGACGGCTTGACCCAGGCGTCCGCGTGGATCGAGATGAACAGGTCCGCGTGCACGCGGCGGGCCTTCTGCACGCGCACATGCAGCGGCACGAAGTAATCGTCGTCGCGCGTCAGGTAGGCGCGCATGAAGGGCTGGCTGTCGATCAGCGCCTTCAGGCGCCGGGCGATGCGCAGCACCACGTCTTTTTCGCGCAAGCCGCTGCTGCCGATGGCGCCCGGGTCTTCGCCGCCGTGGCCCGGATCCAGCGCGATGGTCAACATGCGCTGCTTGCCGCGGCCGGCGGTGGCGGGCGGTGGCTTGGGCGCCGTGGGCAGCGGCGGGGCCGGCTGCTGGCCCTTCACGCGGGGCGGTTCGGGCGGATCGGCGCGGGTTGCCGGATTGCGCTGGATGTCTTCCAGGATGCGCGCCAGCGGATCGTCCGCGTCGGCGCCGCTTTTGTTCAGGATCGCCACCAGGGGGTCCTGGGCGATCTTCGGGTACAGGTCCAGCACCAGCCGGTACTGGTAATCGGCCACGGGCTTAAGCGTGAACACCTGGGGCGCCACGGGCTGCTTCAAGTCGAACACCAGCCGCACGACGTTCGGGCGGTTCTGCGCCACGCGCAGGCTCTGGATGTAGGGGTCGTCCGGCCGGACCTTCGAGACCAGGTCGTTCAGGGCGGCGCTGATGGTCAGCCCTTCGATGTCCACCACCAGGCGGTGGGGGTTTTCAAGCGTGAACTGTTCGGCCTTGAGCTCGCTGTCGAGTTCGAGGGTGACCCGGGTGTATTCGTCTGCCGGCCAGGTACGGACGGCCAGGATCGTCGCGGCCTGCGCCAAGCGCGGCAGGACCGGCAGGACGAGCAGCGTGGCCGCGACGCTGATCAGGCGGCGCCGGGTGGCGCCTGCCGAGGGAAGGGCGCCGTCTTGGGCGGGGGGACAATCGCGTTCAACCATGTTTGTCCTCGAGCGGTGTTCGCGGTCAGGGTGGCGTCACGTCCCTCGCCGGCATAAGCCAGGGAAATCAGCAGGTCGGGCGGGGGCAAAAGACCCTCGGCCCGCTCCGGCCATTCGATCAAAACGACCGCATCGTCACGCAGTAAATCCCGGAATCCTGCGTCCAACCATTCGCGCGAATCACTAAATCTATAAAAATCAAGATGATAGAAGTATAAGTTAGAAACTTTATAGGATTCAAGCAGCGCGTAGCTTGGACTTTTGATTCGGCCAGTGATGCCGCATTCCCGCAACAATGCCCTGGTGAAGGCCGTTTTTCCTGCTCCCAGGTCGCCCTGAAGGTGGATACAAGCGCCTGCCGGGCCGGTTTTGCCTCCGGAAACCAAGGGGGCAAGCTGCCGCGCCAACGATTCCGTGGCGGCTTCGTCGGGCAAGTGCAAGGTCAGGCTGCAAAGAGGGGCGGACATGGCGCTGGGCGAGTGGTAAAAAACGGTGGAGGGAACACGGATTCCAGCAATTATAGGAATGCGGGTTTCTGCTAACCTAATAAGTGATTGCTATTCTCAATAATGTCGCGCTTGGCGGGTGCCGCCGGCCGCGACTTACGTCGCCACGGAGTTGTACGCGCCATGAAGACCCGCATCGAAAAAGACACGTTTGGGCCCATCGAAGTCCCCGAGGATCACCTCTGGGGCGCCCAAACGCAACGTTCGCTGCATTTTTTCGCGATTTCCACCGAGAAGATGCCTGTTCCCCTGGTCAACGCCATGGCGCGCTTGAAGCGCGCGGCGGCCAAGGTCAACGCCGAGCTGGGTGAGCTGGATCCGAAGATCGCCGACGGCATCATCCGCGCGGCCGACGAAGTCATCGACGGCAAATGGCCCAACGAGTTCCCGCTGTCCGTCTGGCAGACGGGGTCGGGCACGCAAAGCAACATGAACATGAACGAGGTGCTGGCCAACCGCGCCTCCGAGCTGCTGGGCGGCGTGCGCGGCGAAGAGCGCAAGGTGCACCCGAACGACCACGTCAACCGCGGCCAATCGTCCAACGACACCTTCCCGACCGCCATGCACGTGGCCGCCGCCGTCGAGGTCGAGCACCACCTGTTGCCGTCGCTGAAGAAGCTGCGCGCGACCTTCGCCGAGAAAAGCGCCGAGTTCTACGACATCGTGAAGATCGGCCGCACCCACCTGCAGGATGCGACGCCGCTGACGCTGGGCCAGGAACTCTCGGGCTACGTCGCGCAGCTGGACCTGGCCGAACAGCAGATCCGCGCTACGCTGCCCGGCCTGCACCAGTTGGCCATCGGCGGCACCGCCGTCGGCACCGGCCTGAACGCGCATCCGCAATTCAGCGCCAAAGTGTCCGCGGACCTGGCGCACGCCACCGGCACGGCCTTTGTGTCGGCGCCGAACAAGTTCCAGGCGCTGGCTTCGCACGAAGCGCTGCTCTTCGCGCACGGGGCCTTGAAGGCGCTGGCCGCCGGCCTGATGAAGATCGCCAACGACGTGCGCTGGCTGTCCAGCGGCCCGCGTTCCGGCCTGGGCGAAATCAGCATCCCCGAAAACGAACCGGGCAGCTCGATCATGCCGGGCAAGGTCAACCCGACGCAGTGCGAAGCCATCACGATGCTGGCCGCGCAGGTGCTGGGCAATGACGTGGCCATCAACATCGGCGGCGCCAGCGGCAACTTCGAACTGAACGTGTTCAAGCCGCTGGTCATCCACAATTTCCTGCAATCCGTGCGCTTGCTGACCGACGGCATGGCCAGCTTCAACGAGCACTGCGCCGCGGGCATCGAGCCCAACCACGAGCGCATCGCCGAACTGGTGGACCGTTCGCTGATGCTGGTGACGGCGCTCAATCCGCACATCGGCTATGACAAGGCCGCGCAGATCGCCAAGAAGGCGCACAAGGAAGGGCTGTCGCTGAAGGAATCCGCGCTGGCGCTGGGTTATGTGACCGAGGCGCAGTTCGCCGAATGGGTCGTGCCGGGCTCCATGACGAACGCGCACAAGACGTCCTGATCGGTATCGTCAACCGTGCGAATGGCCGCCTTTCGGGCGGCCATTTTTCATCGGGCGGCGCGGGCCCGCCAAGCCCGCGTAACCCGCATGAAATAAGGGAAAACCAGAAGATTTAGCTTTGGGCGCAAGCGCCCTTTTGAGGGGCGCCGGCTGAGGATCCGCACGCTATGCGTGTGTAAGCATTTGCTGCTATTCTCCGTCATTCTGGCGGGCGCGTGTGCCACAAGCAATCCATAAAAGCAGCGCGAAACACGCAGCACACACGCAAAGCGCCCCCACCGTTAACTGCTGGTCCGCCTACAGGCGGGCACATCACAAAACGGGCCGTTTACATACGGGCTCGCAATCTTGGAGGAAACACACCTATGAATAAAGTTCGCTCCCTGGCCGTGGCTATCGCTTTGGCTACTGGCGCTGCCGGCACGCTTGGCGCCTCCGTCGCACACGCCGCCGACAAGTACCCCAGCAAGCCCATCCGCGTGATCGTTCCGTTCGCGCCCGGCGGTTCCACCGACATCATCGCGCGTCTGGTGACGCAGCGCATGAGCCAGGAACTCGGCCAGCCGATGGTTGTGGAAAACAAGGGCGGCGCCGGCGGCGCCATTGGCGCTGCGGAAGCCGCGCGCGCGGATGCCGACGGCTACACGCTGTCCATCGCCACCGTGTCGACGATGGCGGTGAACCCGGCTTGCCGTCCGAAGGACCTGCCGTACGATCCGATCAAGGACTTCCAGCCCGTCACCAACTTTGCCAACACGGCCAACGTGGTCGCCGTGAATCCGAAGTTCCCGGCCAAGGACTTCAAGGGCTTCGTCGAAGAGCTGAAGAAGAACCCGGGCAAGTACTCCTACGGCAGCTCGGGCACTTGCGGCGTGCTGCACTTGATGGGCGAGTCGTTCAAGATGGCCACGGGCACCGACATCGTGCACGTGCCGTACAAGGGTTCGGGCCCGGCCGTGGCGGACGCCGTCGGCGGCCAGATCGAAATCCTGTTCGACAACCTGCCGTCGTCGATGCCGCAGATCCAGGCGGGCAAGTTGCACGCCATGGCCATCGCATGGCCCGAGGAAATCGCCGCAGTCAAGGGCGTGCCGACGTTCAAGCAAGCCGGTTTCCCCGTGTTGAACCAGCCCGTCTGGTACGGCCTGCTGGCGCCCAAGGGCACCCCGATGGACGTCGTGAACAAGCTGCGTGACGCCGCTGTCGTGGCCCTGAAGGACCCGAAGGTCATCAAGGCGCTGGACGACCAGGGCTCGGCGCCGTCGGGCAACACGCCGGAAGAGTTCGCGAAGGAAATCAAAGAGCAGTTCGACTGGGCTCAAGACGTCGTGAAGAAGCAGAACATCAAGCTGGACTGATGCTGCGCGGGGGCGGCCTTGGGCCTGCCCCAGCTTGCACGGCAAAGCGGGCGCCTTCGGGCGCCCGTTTTTTTTCGTAGGGCCCGCGATTCAGGCGGGCGCGTCCAGCGCGGCGATGCGTTCGGCGCACGCGGTGCGCAGGCGTTCGATCAGGTCGCGATGCAGGGACGACAAGGGGTCCTGGTTGCGCACCATGATGCTGATCGGCACGCGTAGCGCGGGGTCCAGCCGGCGCAGGTGCATGCCGGGCCGCAGCATCGCCTGCGCCGTGATGGCGTCGACGATGGCGTCACCGCAACCCGCGTCGACCAGCGCGCAGGCCACGTAATGCGTTTGCACCTGGATGGCGACTTGCGGGTCCAGGCCTTGCGCGTCCAGCGCCATCTGCAGCAAGGCGCCCGAGGCGTCGCTGGCGTCCAGCACGATGAGCGTGCCGCCCGACGGTGCCGCCAACTGCGGCAGCCGTATCGGGCCCGAGCCGGCCGTGCGGCTCAGGTGCACCAGTTCGGTATGGCCCAGACCCATGCGCGTCAGGCCGGGATAGTCGTTGGTGTCGAAGGTCACGGCAAGATCCAGCTCGCGGGTCAGCAGGCCCTGGACGAGTTCGGCGCTGTGATGCGTGTGGATATCGAACGTGATGCCGGGCTGCGCGTCGCGGCTGTCGCGCACCACGCCGGGCAACAGTCCCAGGCCCAGCGCGGGCGCGCATCCTAGCCGCAAGTGGCCGTTGGGCCGGTCGCGCAGGTTCGCCGCCAGCCGGCGCACGCTGTTCAAGTCTTGAGACAGCCGCGCGACCTCGGGCGTGAGGATGTCGGCCTCGTGCGTGGCGACCAGGCGGCCCTTCACGCGTTCGAACAGCTTGAAGCCCAGTTGGGCCTCGGCGTGCGCCAGCAGCTTGCTGGCGGCGGGTTGCGAGATATGCAGCGTGGCGGCGGCCTCGGTCAGGGATCCGGTACGGCGGATCGCTTCGAAAATCTCGATATGGCGCAGGCGCATGGCACGTTGGGGAAGAAGGACCGGAACCCGGATTCTATGTCGGAAGGCGTGGGGCAGCCATTTTCGACGGGCTGCCCGCAGCGGCGCGACAGCGGCGGATGGCTTGACTATGATGGACGCCTGCCGGCACGCCGGCGCTATCCCGGAGCCAGATCATGCGCGCCTGCCGCCACGCCGCCGCCTTCCTGCTTGCCGCCGCCATGGCGGCTACGCCCGCCGTGTGGGCGCGCACGCCGCAGGCGGCCGAAGACCGCAACCCAGAAGCCGCCAGCGGCACGCAGGCGCGCGAGCTCGTGCGCGCACCGCATTACATGATGGTCTCGGCCAATCCGCTGGCGACACAGGCGGGCGAAGAGATGCTGCGCCGGGGCGGCAGCGTGGTGGATGCCGCCATCGCGACCCAACTGGTGCTGAATCTGGTGGAACCGCAATCTTCCGGTATCGGCGGCGGCGCGTTCATGGTGCTGTATTCGGCCAAGGACGGGCGCATCCAGACGGTGGACAGCCGCGAGACCGCGCCCGCGGCCGCACGCCCGGACCGCTTCCTGGACGCCCACGGCAAGCCGCTGCCTTTCGCGCAAGCCGTCAACAACGGCATGTCCGTGGGCGTGCCCGGATTGCTGCGCGGCCTGGAGCTGGCGCACAAGGAAGCGGGGGTGCTGCCTTGGGCCGACCTGTTCCAGCCCGCGATCCGGCTGGCCGAGCAAGGCTTTACCGTGTCGCCGCGCCTCTCTGCGCTATTGGCCGGCAACAAGGCCTTGCCCAAGCAGGCCGCTGCCGCGGCGTATTTCTACGCGCCGGACGGCACGCCGTGGCCGGTGGGGCATGTGCTGAAGAACCCTGAATTCGCCGCCACACTGCGCGCCGTCGCCCAGCAGGGCGCGGACGCGTTCTACCAGGGCGACATTGCGCGCGACATCGTGGCCGCGGTGCACGGCCATGCCACGCCCGGCGACCTGAGCCTGGCGGACCTGGCCGACTACCGCGCCAAGACGCGCGACCCGGTATGCGGCGCCTATCGCGGCTACCAACTGTGCGGCATGGCCCCGCCCAGCAGCGGGCCCATCGCGGTGCTGCAGATGCTGGGCGAGCTGGAACAGTTCCCAATGGCCAGCTTCGCGCCGGGCTCGGTCGAGGCCGTGCATTATTTTTCCGAAGCCGGGCGCCTGGCATTCGCCGACCGCGACTTCTACGTGGCGGATCCGGATTTCGTCCCTGTGCCGGTGCGCGCCATGTTGGATCCGGCCTATCTGCGCGCGCGCGGCGCGTTGATCCAGCCCGACCGCAGCATGAAGGTGGCGCTGCCGGGCGACCCGGAAGGAAAGCTGCTGACGCTCGGCCGGGACAACGCGTTGGAGCTGCCGTCCACCAGCCATCTGGTGGCGGTCGATGCGCAAGGCAATGCGCTGTCCATGACGACCACGATCGAAAGCGAGTTCGGCAGCAAGATCTTCGTGCGCGGCTTCCTGCTGAACAACGAGATGACGGATTTCTCGTCGTCGTTCAAGGACCCGGAGGGGCGCCTGATAGCCAACCGCATCGAGCCGGGCAAGCGCCCGCGCAGCGCCATGGCGCCGATCATCGTCCTGCGCGACGGCAAGCCCGTCATGCTGGTGGGCTCGCCCGGCGGCAGCGCCATCATCAATTACGTGGCCAAGACGATCGTGGGCGTGCTGGATTGGGGACTGGATATCCAGGCCGCGATTTCCCTGCCGAACATGGGCAGCCGCAACAAGGAAACCGAACTGGAAAAGGGCACCGCGCTGGAAGCGCTGGCGCCCGCGCTTGAGGGCATGGGACACCCGGTGCGCGTCACCGAATTCCCCAGCGGCATCCACGGCATCGTCATCGACGGCAACGGCCTGCAAGGCGGCGCGGACCCGCGGCGGGAAGGGCTGGCCGCCGGGGGCTGACCCCGGCGCCCGTCCTGCTTGCGGCGGCGACACCTACTCCAGCGTGGACGGGTCCAGTTCCATGCGCGCTTCCTTGCGGTGCGCCAGATAGGTCACGCCCCACATCACGACGCCCAGCAGCAGCAACCAGCCCGCCACCTGGTATTGGATGACGTCGCGCCCGGTCAGCGGCGTGACCAGGAACAGGCACGCCGCCGCGCCCAGCCAGGGAATGATGCGGTTGATGCTGAAGTGTTCATGCTTGACCTTATCGCGGCGCAGGACCAGCACGGCCACATTGACGAAGGCGAACACGCCCAGCAGCAGCAAAGCGGTGGTGCCGCCCAGCGCGCGGATGGCTTCGGAATCCGCCAGCGCCACCAGGATGATCAGCCCCAGCGCCAGCACCGTGGTGAACAGGATGGCCGTCCACGGCGTCTGGTTCTTGCGGTGCACGTGCGCCAGGAAGGCCGGCAGCACGCCCTGGCGCGACATGCCGTAAAGCAGGCGGCTGGCCATCATCATGTTGATCAGCGCCGAGTTCGCCACTGCGAACATCGAGATGACGGGCATGATGTATTCCACCGGCAGGCCGGGAGCGGCGCGCTTGACCACCAGCACCAGCGGCGTCGAACTCTTGGCCAGTTCGCCCACCGGTACCAGCGCCACCGCGCAAATGGACACCAGCACATAGATCACGGCGGTGATGCCCAGGCCCGTCAACATCACCTTGGGGAAGATGCGGCTGGGGTTGTGGGTCTCTTCGGCCATGTTGACCGAGTCCTCGAAGCCCACCATCGCGAAGAAGGCGAGCGCGGTGGCGGAGGTCACCGCCAGGAATACGCTTTTGTCCTCGGGCGTGTCGAACGCGATCACGCGAGAGAAGTCTGCTTGCCCGCCGGCGATGGCATAGAAGCCCAGCAGGATCACCATCAACAGGCCCGACAGTTCGATCAAGGTCAGCACCACGTTGGCCTTGACGCTTTCGGCAGCGCCGCGCAGGTTCACCAGCATTACCAGCAGCATGAAGCCCAGCGCGCCGAACGTGATCCAGGTCTTGTCCGCCTTGATGCCGAAGGCGGCGAAGAGATTGGCGGCAAAGGCCTGCGACGCGGTAGCCGCGGACGTCAGCCCCGAACACATGACGGTGAAGCAGACAATAAAGGTCAGGAAGTGCACGCCGAACGCCTTGTGCACATAGAGCGCCGCACCCGCGGCCTTGGGATACTTGGTGACGAGTTCCAGATAGGACAGCGCGGTCAGCAACGCCACCGCGAACGCTACCAGGAACGGCAGCCAGGCCGCGCCGCCGACTTCGGCGGCCACCTGTCCGGTCAGCGCATAGACGCCTGTGCCCAGGATGTCGCCGACGATGAATAGCAATAATAGTTTTGGGCCCATCACCCGCTTGAGCGGGGCGTGGTCTTTCGTTTCATTCGTGGCCATGGTCCTTCTCCTCTTTCTTCGAATTTGGGGGAGGTGCTGCCCGGCAACGCGAGGCGACCCGAAAAGTCTACGGCGGCCGGTGGCCTTTCGATGCAACAAGGGTGCAACGAAATGTCTTAGTTGTTGGAATGCTGTGAAAGCCCAATCAAAGTGTTGGGGACAGGCCCATCAAGACGAAAAAAAGCCCGGCCTGATGGGCCGGGCGGGTTGAATGCGCGTTGGTTATTCTTTCGATGCCGCGGGCTCGAGGGCGGGCGGCAGCTTGCGCAGCGTGGCTGGCGTGCGCGACAGTTTGATCGGCGAACCCACGCCTTGATAGTCGCCCTGTTCCAGCACCATGCCGCGGTGCCGCGTGTGCGGATGCGCCAGGGCCTGGTCCACCGTCTGCACGGCGGCAGCGGGTACGCCTGCGCGCAGCAGGCGGTCGGCCAACGCGGCCGCGTCCTGCCCTGCCAGCAAGGCGGACAGCTCGTCGCGCAAGGCCTGGCGGTGCTGCAGGCGGTCGGCGTTGGCGGCGTAGCGCGGGTCCGTCGCCAGGCCCGGCGCTTCCAGCACCTGCGCCAGCAATGCGAATTGCCGGTTGTTGCCGACTGCCAGGAAGATCGGTCCGCTGGCGGTGGGCAGCGTCTCGTACGGTGCGATGTTCGGATGCGCGTTGCCGCTGCGGCGGGGCACCTTGCCGCTGTAGAAGTAATTGGCCGCATGCGGATGCAGCAGCGACAGCGCGCAGTCGTACAGCGTGATGTCCAGGAACTGCCCCAGGCCGCTGCGCGTCCGTTCATTCAGGGCAAGCAGGATGGCGACGGCCGCGTTCAGGCCGGTCACCATGTCCACCACCGGCAGTCCGACGCGGGTGGCATCGCCGTCGGCTTCGCCGTTCACGCTCATCAGGCCGCACATGGCTTGCGCGCACGCGTCGTAGCCCGGCAGCCCGCCCAGCGGGCCATCCGATCCGAAGCCGCTGACGCGGCAATGGATCAGCTTGGGAAACGCCTGGCTCAGGGTATCGAAGCCCAAGCCCCACTTTTCCAGCGTGCCGGGCTTGAAGTTCTCGACCAGCACGTCGGCGTCGGCCAGCAGGTGGCGCAGCAACTCCTGGCCGGCCGCCTGCGACAGATCCAGGGTCATGCCTTCCTTGTTGCGGTTCACGCCGATGAAGTAGGACGCGGTGTCGCCCAGGAAGGGCGGGCCCCAGCCCCGGGTTTCATCGCCGCCGGGCGGTTCGATCTTCAGGACGTCGGCGCCGTGGTCGGCCAGGATCTGCGTGCAATAGGGACCGCCCAGCACGCGGGACAGGTCGATCACCTTGCAACCGGCAAGCGCGCCGGCATTCGGTAGGGTGGGAGCCATGGGGAGTCAGCTTCAGTCGATGGAAACGTTGGCGCTGGTGATGAGCTCGCGCCACTTGGGGACTTCGGTGGTGATGAACGCCGCCAGGCCTTGCGGGGTCTGGTCCTGCGCTTCGACGATGCCCTGCGAATGCAGGGTCTGCTTGATGGCCGGGTCCGACAGCGCGGTCTTGAACGCCTGGTTCAGCGTGTTCACCACGTCGGCCGGCGTGTCCTTGGGGGCGACGATGCCGAAGAAGACGCTGACGTCGTATCCCTTGAGCCCCTGTTCGGACAAGGTGGGCAGGTCGGGCAGGGCCTCCGAGCGCTGGGCGCTGGCCAGGCCGATGGCGCGCAGCTTGCCGGCCTTGATATAGGGCAGTGCAGTCAGGATATCGGTGAACGACATCGACACCTGGCCGCCCAGCAGATCGTTAAGCGCCGGTCCCGTGCCCTTGTAGGGGATGTGCATGATCTGCGTGCCGGCCATCTTGTTGAACAGGATGCCGGCCAGATGCGACGAGGCGCCATTGCCGGACGAGGCGTAGCTGAGCTTGTCCGGATTCTTCTTGGCGTAGGCGATGAGCGCTTGCGCGTTGTCGGCTGGCACTGACGGGTTCACGACCAGGATGTTGGGCAGATGGCCCAGGCGGATGATGGGCGCGAAGCTGGTTTCGGGGTTGTAGCCCTGCTTCTTGTAGAGGCTGACATTGATGGCCAGCGGGCCGGACGTGCCGAACAGCAGGGTGTAGCCGTCGGGCTTGGCCGAGGCCACGTATTCCGATCCGATGTTGCCGCCCGCGCCGCTGCGGTTTTCGACGATGACGTTCTGTTTGAGAGGTTCGCGCAGTTTCTCGGCCAGACGGCGCGCCATGGCGTCCGTGGGGCCGCCCGGCGGGAAGGGCACGATCAGCGTGATGGGGCGCGCGGTGGGAAAGGCGTCCGCCGCCAAGGCGGTCGCGGACGGGGCCACGGCGGTGGCGGCCGCCAGCATCAGGGGGGCAAGAAGGCGTTTCATGGTGGTGTCTCCTGGGGGGCGCGCCGGCTGTGCCGCCGGCGTCGGTTTACAGCGCGTAGTGCAGGATGGCCTGGCAGGCGGCGCTTTCGTTGGGGGGAATGGCGTAGGGATCGCGGGGCGCCAGGCGGTGCAGCAGCACCTGGTCGGCCAATTGCGCGCGGCTTTCCAGGCCGGCGCTGGTCGCTTCCCAGCGCAGGGCGGCCATCGATACCGCGTGATACAGCAGCGATGCGGCCTGGCGGGCCAGTTCGGCATGGTCGCCCTGGGCAGCATGCTCGGCCAACGTGAACGTCTGTTCCAGGGCGTGCGCCTGCGCCTCGGCCAGGGCAGGCGGGCAGGGCGCGCCGTCGGCCAGCAGGCGGTCGATGTGGTCGCGCAGCGCAGGCAGCGAGTTTTCTTTCTTGATGGCGCGCAGCACGTCCAGCGCGACGATGTTGCTGGTGCCTTCCCAGATGGAGCCCAGATGGGCGTCGCGCACCAGGCGCGGTTCGGTCCATTCTTCGATGTAGCCGCAGCCGCCACGCACCTCCATCGCGTCGCCCGTCACCTTGCGGGCATCGCGGCAGGCGCGGAATTTGATCAGGGGCGTCAGGATGCGGGCCAGCGCGGGATCGGCCGTGCCGTGGTCCGCGTCGGCCAGCGCACGGGCCGTCTGGAACATGACGCTGCGCGCCTGCTCGGCCCACACCGTCATCTTGACCAGTTGGCGCTGCATCAGCGGCATGTCGATCAGACGTTTGCCGAAGGCGCGGCGATTCTGCGACACGTACACGGCTTCAGTGACCGCGCGGCGCATCAGGCCGGCCGCACGCATGCCGTTGGACAGGCGCGAGTTGTTGATCATGTCGGCCATGTGCTTGAAGCCGCGGCCGCGTTCGCCCACCAGCCAGGCGACCGCGCCCTCCAGCCGGATTTCACCGCTGGCCATGGACCGCGTGCCCAGCTTGTCTTTCAGGCGCAGGATGCGGTAGTGGTTGTGGCTGCCGTCGGCCAGGTCGCGCGGCAGCAGGAAGAGCGACACGCCCTTCAGACCGGGCTGCGACTCGCTGCGGGCCAGCACCATCGCAAAGCCGGCGTCGGGGTTCGAGCAGAACCATTTGTCGCCGTGGATGCGCCACGTGCCGTCGTCCTGGGCCTCGGCCGTGACTTCGGTGGCGCTGACGTCCGAGCCCGCGCCCTGTTCGGTCATGAACATGGCGCCTTGGCGCAAGGTGTCGAAATCCTGGGAGGTGACCTGTGGCAGCACGCGCTCGACCAGCGCGGGGTCACCGAACTTGCGCAGCGTGCGCGCCAGCGAATCCGTCATGCTGACCGGGCAGCACAGGCCGAATTCCGCCTGCACGAACAGGTGGCTCAGCGCGTACTTGGCGGCGGCCGGCATGGGTTCGGGCCAGCCCAGGACGCCGCCGCGGTGCGATAGCGCCGCCAGGCCGAATTCGCTGTAGGCCAGGCGCTCGAGCTCGACATAGGCCGGATGCTTGTCGACGCGGGATTCGTCGGCGCCAGCGCGGCTGCGCACGGACAGGGTGGGGGGATGCTTGTCCGCCGTGGCCGCCAGCTCGTCCATGACGCCGCCGGCCAGGCCGCCCAGCCGTTCCAGGTGGGGCAGCAGGTGGGCATGCAGCGCGGGCGGCAGATAGCGCTGGCTGAGCGCGGCCGCATAGGGGTCCGCATTGAAGAGGTTGACGCCGCGGGAGTCCGGAACGGGCGTGGCGACGGGGGCGGCGGCGGTGGGGGCAGCGGTCGGGGC
>NZ_DBHKZA010000098.1:0-2034 GCF_057314935.1 Achromobacter sp. | reverse complement strand
GGGGCAGCGGTCGGGGCGGCGATCTTGGGCGTGTCCATGGCGGCATCCTGCGGAAAACGGGGAAGATGGCCGATGTTGCGCGAGTCGATTAATCTATGCAAATACCGTTTTCGTGTAGAACAATCCATAAAAAATATAGATCGGGGAGACACCATGGACCTGGATCCGCGCCTCTTGCGCTATTTCATCGCCGTCGCCGAAGAGCGCCATTTCAGCCGCGCCGCGACGCGCCTGCACATTTCACAGCCGCCGCTCAGCTACGCCATCCGCCAACTGGAAGACAACGTGGGGGCGCGCCTGCTGGCCCGTACCAGCCGCCACGTGGAACTGACCGACGCGGGCCAGGTGCTGTACCGCGAGGCCTTGACCTTGTTGCGCCAGGCCGAAGACGTGCGCACGCTGGTGCAACGGGTGGACGCGGGCCTGCGTGGCCGGCTGCGCATCGGTTTCGTGGGGTCCATGCTGTATCGGGGCCTGCCCGCGCTGCTCAACGCCATGCGGGCCGAGCTGCCCGACGTCGAACACGTGCTGACCGAACTGAACTCCTATGAACAGATCGAAGCCGTGCGGCGCGGCGAGCAGGACCTGGGCTTCATCCACGCCAATCCGGTGCCGGAAGAAGTTCACGCCCGTAATGTGATGGCCGAACCTTTTGTCGTCTGCCTGCCGGACTCGCACCCGCTGGCCGACCGCGCATCGCTGCAATTGGCGGATCTGGCGGGCGACGATTTCGTGTTTTTCGCCCGCGCCGCGTCGCCCAGCTATTACGAGACAGTGCTGTCGATGTGCGTGGCGTCGGGGTTCATGCCTGTGATCCGGCACGAAGTGCGGCATTGGCTGAGCGTGGCGTCGCTGGTGTCGCAGGGGCTGGGGGTGTCGATCGTGCCGGCCTGCCTGTCGCGCAGCGGCCTGGCGGGAACGCGCTTCATCGCCTTCGAGCACGAGGCCCGGTCGGTCAGCCAGGTGATCTGGCCGGCCGAGGCGCGCTCGCCGCTGCAGCAGAAGGCGGTGGCGCTGGTGGCGCGCCAGTATCCGCCCGCCGCCGCAGGCTGAGGATCAGCGGAACACGACGGTCTTGTTGCGGTTCAGCAGGATGCGGTGTTCGACGTGGCTGCGCACGGCGCGCGACAGCACCAGGGATTCGATGTCGCTGCCGACCTGGGTCAGGTCCTGGGCGGTCATCGTGTGGTCCACGCGTTCGATGTCCTGATCGATGATCGGGCCTTCGTCCAGGTCGGACGTCACGTAGTGGGCGGTCGCGCCGATGATCTTCACGCCGCGCGCATGCGCCTGGTGATACGGGCGGGCGCCCTTGAAGCTGGGCAGAAAGCTGTGGTGGATGTTGATGGCGCGGCCGTTGAGCGCGCGGCACATGTCCGCCGACAGGATCTGCATGTAGCGGGCCAGCACCACCAGGTCGGTGTTGGACTGCTCAACGATCTGCAGTACCTGCTTTTCCTGTTCCGCCTTGGTGTCCGCCGTGACGGGCAGGTAGTGGAACGGGATGTTGTAGGACGCGGCCAGGCTGGCGTAGTCGTTGTGGTTCGACACGATCGCGGCCACTTCGGCGTGCAAATGCCCGCTATGCACGCGAAACAGCAGGTCGTTCAGGCAGTGGCCCTGCTTGCTGACCATGATCAGCAGGCGTTCCTTGCGGCGCGCATCGTGCAGCTTCAGGTCCATCCCGTAGTCGCCGGACAGCGTGGCCAGACGGGCGCGCAGGTCGTCGGCGGCCACCGCGGTGGGCAGGTCGAAGTGCACGCGCAGGAAGAACTGGCCCGTTTCCTCGTCGCCGAATTGCTGCGAATCCAGGATGTTGCAACCCAATTCGAACAACAGGCCGCTGACGCGGTAGACGATGCCGGTGCGGTCGGGGCAGGACAGGGTCAGGATGTAGTCGTTGTGCTGCATGGTGCGGAAATAGGCCGAGGTAAGAAGGGGGATGGGGCGGAATCAGGCGGCCAGGCGCGCCAGGGTTTCTTCCGCCAGGGCCAGGCTGGAGGTCAGCCCGGGGGATTCGATGCCGAACAGGTT
>NZ_DBHKZA010000097.1:12962-19504 GCF_057314935.1 Achromobacter sp. | reverse complement strand
CGCAGCGTGAAGACGCGCGTCAACGTGCCCAGGTCGACGTCCTGGCTGAAGGCAGAGAACACGGACTGCGCCTGTTCGACCACGCTGCGCACCTGGTCGCGCAGTTCCAGCGCGCGGGGCGTGGGCGCCAGTCCTCGGCCCGAACGCACCAGGACGGGATCGCCCACCGCTTCGCGGATGCGCGCCAGGGTGCGGCTCATGGCCGGCGTGCTGAGGTTCAGGCGGCGCGCCGCGCCGGCGACGCTGCCTTCCTGGATCAGCACGTCCAGGGTCAGCAGCAGGTTGAGGTCTGGCGTAGTCATGCCGCCAAGCATAGCGTGCACGCGCGGTGCGGCGGCGCGCTCAGGGTTGCGCGAAACGCAATCGTGGATTGCCTGTGTCGGCATTCCCCGTGGCGGGCGCGGACGCCACCATGGCGCACCTGGCGGTGCATGGGCGCCAGCCGGACAAACCAAGGAGAGACAAATGGCGCTGGACGTACTGGAGCTGCATCATCACGCGGTGCGCATGCCGCTGGCCAAGGTGGCGGCCATGGGCGCGTTCTATGGGGACGTGCTGGGCCTGGATACGGATAAAGGCCGCTGGGAGATCCCGGGCATCGCGGGGTACTTCCTGGACCTGGGCAATGATTGCCAGATCCATCTGCTGGGCAGCGACGGCCCCTCGCCCTATTCCCAAGGGCCTGGTTGCGACCCGGTGGAAAACCACGTGGCGCTGGCGGTGCGGGATATCGCCGCGGCCGAGGCCGAGCTGCAGCGGCAGGGCGTGGACTACTGGAAGCTGGACAACGTGGCGGCGCCCGAGCTGATGCAACTGTTCCTGCGCGACCCGGTGGGCAACCTGATTGAACTGCATCAGATCGGCCGTTGCCGCTGCAAACGCAGCGACCGCCTGTTCGCCGACCGGAAGGCGGCGGCCGGCGCGGCGCCGACGCAAGCGGCCGGGCAAGACTGAGGCGGTTGGGGATAAGCCATGTTCATCGATTTGAATGCACTGGCGGGTCCGGCCCGCTACAAGCTGCTGACCGCGGCGATCGTGCCGCGCCCCATCGCCTGGATCGTGTCGCGCGACGCGCGGGGGGCGACGAATGTGGCGCCCTTCTCGTTCTTCAACCTGATGTCGGGCGACCCGCCGCTGATCTGCGTGGGCATCGGGATGCGCGACGGCGCGCCCAAGGACACCGCCCGCAACATTGCCGAGCGTGGCGAATTCACCGTCAACCTGGTGTCGGTACGGTTGGCGGCCAGGATGAACGTCACGGCGGTGGATTTTCCGGCCGGCGTGGACGAATCGGTGGAAGCGGGCCTGGTGCTGTCGCCGTCCGAGCGCATCGGCGTGCCGCGCGTGATGCAGTCGCCCGTGGCGTTCGAGTGCCGGGTGCATGAACTGCTGCGCATCGACGGGCGCAGCCTGGTGGTGGCCGACGTGGCGGCCATGCATGTGCAGGATGAGCTGGTGGCGGACCGGGAACACCTGTATCTGGACGGTCCGAAGATGGACCTGCTGGCGCGTCTGCACAATCCGGGGTGGTACAGCCGCCCGCAGCCCGCCTTCCAGATGCGGCAGCTGAGCCTGGCCCAGTGGGAGGCCCTAAAGCAGTCGGGCGAGGCGGAGCGCTATCTGGAGACGCCGCGGATATAAGGCGGTAGTGCGCCGCCCGCTTTGCGCGCCGTCCGGCCTGGCGCGCCCCCTGTTTCAGCGCGCAGGCCCCTGCACCGTCTTCCCTTCATCGCGCCGGCCGCGTCTTCAGGTCGGCCATCTCTTCGTTCATCAGCTGATGGGCGTAGCGCGAGAACACGCTGACCAGCCGCGTGCGCGTGTGATACGGCGGATACAGCAGCGCGACCGTGACCGGCACCGACGGGCTGAAAGGCCGGACCTCGACGCCGTTGGCCTCGTATTCCTCGCGGGCGGCCAGCGGGTTGATCAGGGCTACGCCGAGTCCGGCGCCCACCAGCGCGCACACCGACGAGCCCAGCCCGGCCTCGGCCACCGTCTGCCGCTCCACCTTCGCGGCCTTGAAGACGGCGTCGATCTTTTCGCGCAGCGGGGTGGCGCTGGGAAACGCAATGAAGGGTTCGCCCGCGAAGTCGGCGGGCTTGAGTTTTTTCAGCTTGGTCAGCCGGTGCCCTTTCGGCAGGACCGCCACGCAGCTCATCGTCAGCACCGGTTCGACCTGGATGCCGGGGCTGTCGCCCGACAGCATGGCCAGCCCCGTGTCGCAGAAGCCCGAACTGATCCAGTTGTGGACCGCGCTGGCGTTGCCGGAATGAATCGACACCATCACGTCCGGGTATTCCGTCTTGAAGGCCGCGACGATGCGCGCCAGGATGCCGCCGGCCAGCCGGGGCATGGCGGCCACGCTCAGCCGGCTGGCGCTGAACGAGCGGATGCTGGCCGCCGCCGACTCCAGTCCGGCCAGGCCGATGAAGGTCTTTTCGACCTCCTGGAAGAAGCGCGACCCGTCCTGCGTGGGGCTCAGGCGGCTGCCGTTGCGGTCGAACAAGGGAAACTGGGTGATCGCTTCCAATTGCGCTATTAAGCGGCTAACGTGCGGCTGCGAGGTATGCACGCGCCGCGCGGCGGCCGTCATCGAGCCGGTCATCATGACGGCTCGGAAGGCCTCGATGTGTCTTAAGCCCATCCGTGGAATGGCCATATCAAATCCGTATAGAGGAATACCTGATTGGAACTGGATAAAACCATACTGCTAGTTGATACTTTTTGCCAGCCGCGGGGCTCATCGCGGGACGCGGCGGCCGCCAAACAGTCTGGCGCCGCCGATCGTGAATACAAACACGCGCCGCACGCACGGCGCCAAGGGAATCAGATGAAAGCATTTGCCGCGATCTCCGTCGCCGCCGCCCTGCTGGGCAGCGCCGCCACCGTTCACGCCGAGGGCCCCAGCCGCCTGGACAAGATCCGGGAAACCGGCGTGATCACCATCGGCCATCCTGAAACCTCGGTCCCCTTCGCCTACCTGGACGGCAACCAGAAGCCGGTCGGCTACACGGTGGAGATCTGCCAGGAAATCGCCCAGTACGTGAAGGCCGCGCTGAAGCTGCCCAAGCTTGACGTGCGCTACAACCCGACGACCTCGGCCACGCGCATCCCGCTGCTGGCCAACGGCACCATCGACCTGGAATGCGGCAACACCACCAACAACCTGGACCGCCACAAGCTGGTGTCGTTCGCGCCCACGACCTTCGTGGCGCAGGTGGTGCTGGTGGCGCGCAAGGACGGCGGCGTGGATCCCAACAACCTGGAATCGTTCCGCGGCAAGACCATCGCCGCCCAGGCGGGCGGCCAGACCTTCCGCCTGATTTCCGGTTTGAACGCCAAGGGCAACCTGGGCATCACCATGGCGCCGACGAAGGATACCGCCGAGACCATCCTGATGGTGGAATCGGGCCGCGCCGCGGGTTCGGCCAACGATGACGGCATCGCCTACGGCGCCGTGGCCTCGTCCAAGAACCCCGACGCGTTCGTGATCGGCAAGAAGGGCCTGGAAATGGCCCCCTACGGCATCATGGAACCCAAGGACGACCCCGCCTTCAAGAAGGTGGTGGACGATGCGGTGCTGGACCTGATCAAGACCGGCAAAGTCGCCGCGATCTATGACAAGTACTTCAATTCGCCGATCCCGCCCAAGCAGATCAACCTGAAGTATCCGATGAGCGACGCCCTGAAGCGCGCGCTGGCCAACCCGACGGATTCGGGCGACCCCAAGGCATACGAGTAAGCAGGTTGTCCGCGGGACGCCACGCGCGTCCCGCGGCGGTTTTGGGGCAAGGCGCCGCGGCCGGCGCCGATCTAGGGCACGGGCATGAATTACAACTGGAGTTGGAGCGTTTTCCTGGAGATGTCGCCTGACGGCGTGCATACCTTCCTGGAAACGATCCTGATCGGCGTGGGCTGGACGCTGGCGCTGGCGCTGACGGCGTGGGTCTTTTCGCTGCTGCTGGGGTCTTGGCTGGGCGTGATGCGCACGGCGCAGTCCCGGCTGATGAACGTGCTGGGCGCGACGTATGTGGAGATCTTCCGCAACATCCCGCTGCTGGTGCAGATGTTCCTGTGGTATTTCGTGCTGCCCGAATTGTTGCCGCACGCCTGGGGGCTGGCCATGAAGCAGATGCCGCAACCCTGGGGGCAGTTCGTGCCCGCGGTGCTGTGCCTGGGCTTTTACGGGTCGGCGCGGGTGGCCGAACAATTGCGCGCGGGCATCCAGTCGCTGCCGCGAGGCCAGTTCCAGGCGGGCACCGCGCTGGGGCTGACCGAGGTGCAGGTGTACCGCTACATCATCCTGCCCGAGGCGTTTCGCATCGTGCTGCCGCCCTTGACGTCGGAATTCATGGGCACCATCAAGTATTCGTCGGTGGCGCTGACCATCGGCTTGCTGGAGCTGACCGGCCAGGCGCGCTCCATGCAGGAATTCAGCTTCCATATCTTCGAGGCGTTCTCCGCCGCGACGGTGATCTACCTGATCATCAACGGCATTGTCGTGCTGGGCATGCGCCTGCTTGAACGCCATGTCGCGGTTCCCGGGCTGATCGGTTCGGCCGGCAAGAGTCGCTAGGGGATCGCCATGGGTAAATTCGATTTCGATGTGATCTGGACCGCCCTGCCCTACCTGTTCCAGACGGGCATGACGTTCACCCTGACATTGACCGTGCTGGCCGCGGTGATGGGGCTGGCGCTGGGCACGCTGCTGGCGATGATGCGGTTGTCGCGCTTCAAGATCCTGTCGGTGCCGGCAGGCATCTACGTGAACGTGATGCGGTCGATCCCGCTGTTGCTGGTGATCTTCTGGTTCTACTTCCTGGTGCCGTACATCGCCGCCTGGGTGGTGGGGTCGCCCACGCCGTTGCGCGTGGGGGCGTTCAATTCGGCGGTGATCACCTTCACCATGTTCGAGGCCGCGTACTTCTGCGAAATCATGCGCGCGGGCATCCAGTCGATCGCACGCGGCCAGGTGTCGGCCAGCATGGCGATCGGCCTTTCCCCGTGGCAAGGCATGCGCTACGTGGTGCTGCCGCAGGCCTTTCGCAACATGGTGCCGGCGCTGCTGACGCGCGTGATCATCCTGTTCCAGGACACGTCGCTGGTCTACGTGCTGTCGTTGACGGACTTCCTGGGGGCGGCCTCCAAGATCGGCCAGCGTGACGGCCGGCTGGTGGAACTTTATCTCTTCGTGGCGGTGGTGTATTTCGTGATCTGCTTCACGGCGTCCCGTCTGGTCAAGCTGCTGGAAAAGCGCACCCGGGTGTTGCGCTAAGCGCCCCGGCCCCGCTCCTACCCGTTATCCACAGGTTCTACGATGCAACTCTCTTCGACGCCTCCGATGATCGAGATCAACCAGGTCAGCAAGTGGTACGGCACCTTCCAGGTGCTGGATGAATGCACGACGAAAGTCGGCAAAGGCGAGGTCGTGGTGGTCTGCGGACCGTCGGGCTCCGGCAAGTCGACCCTGATCAAGACCGTGAACGCGCTGGAGCCCTTCCAAAAGGGCGACATCACGGTCAACGGCATTTCCGTGGGCGATCCACGCACCAACCTGCCCAAGCTCCGGTCGGTGGCCGGCATGGTGTTCCAGCACTTCGAGCTGTTCCCGCACCTGTCGGTGACCGAGAACCTGTGCCTGGGCCAGGTCAAGGTGCTGCGCCGGAGCAAGGACGAGGCCCGCGTACGCGCGCTGTCGCTGCTTGAGCGCGTGGGCCTGTCGGCGCACAAGGACAAGCACCCCGGCGAACTGTCGGGCGGCCAGCAGCAGCGGGTGGCGATCGCGCGCGCGTTATCGATGGACCCGGTGGTGATGCTGTTCGACGAGCCGACCTCGGCGCTGGACCCCGAGATGGTCAACGAGGTGCTGGACGTGATGACCGACCTGGCCAGTGAAGGCATGACGATGATGGTGGTGACCCATGAAATGGGGTTCGCCCGCCGCGTCGCCGACCGTGTGATCTTCATGGACGGCGGCAAGATTGTGGAGGATTGCGCGAAAGACGCGTTCTTCGGCAATGTGGAGGAGCGTGCCCCGCGCACGCGCCAGTTTCTTTCCAAAATTCTGCAGCACTGAAAGCCATGACCCAGCGGACCCCCGCCGACCTTCCCAGCGCCCCTGTCGACCTGCGCAGCGATACGGTCACCCACCCCACCGCGGCCATGTACGAACGCATGCGCACCGCGCCGATCGGCGATGACGGCCTGGACGGAGATCCTTCCGTGCGCGCGCTGGAAGCGCATGTGGCGGCCCGCCTGGGCAAGGAAGCCGGGCTGTTCGTGCCCAGCTGCACCATGGCCAATCTGTTGGCCGTGCTGGCGCAGACGCAGCGCAACGAGCAGGTCGTGCTGGAGTCGTCCGCCCACATGTACACGTCCGAGCGCGGCGCCGCCACCTTCACGGGCCTGTTCTACCAGGGCGTGTCCGGCACCGACGGCGCCATGGACCTGAACCGGCTGGACGACGCGTTGCTGTCCGGCGGCCACCGGCTGAAGACCTCGCTGGTGGCGATGGAGACCTCGCACAACAACGCCGGGGGCGC
>NZ_DBHKZA010000097.1:0-12862 GCF_057314935.1 Achromobacter sp. | reverse complement strand
GGCCTGCTGACCCGGCCCTGGGGCCGCACGCGCCTGCGCTGCGTGACCCACCGCCACATCGACGACGAGGACATCGACGTCGCCGTGCAGGCCTTTGCGGCGGTGCTGAAAAAGCACTGAGATCGGGCCGATTCGGGGGGCCGGCGATGCGATAATGCAGGGATGTCCACGACTCACCTAACCCGAAAAGACTATTTCTGCGCACTGGCGGTCGTGGTCATCTGGGGGCTGAATTTTGTTGTCATGAAGGTCGGCATGCGGGGCTTGTCCCCCATGATGCTCGGCGCGCTGCGGTTTGCGCTGGCGGCCTTCCCCCTGATCCTCTTCGTGCGCCGGCCGCAGCTGCCGTGGCACTGGATCGCGGCCTACGGGCTGGTGCAGGGGCTGGGGCAATTCGGCCTGTTGTTCACTGCGCTGAAATTCGGCATGCCCGCGGGCATGGCCTCGCTGGTCATCCAGACCCAGGCGTTCTTCACCTTGCTGCTGGCCGCGCCCGTGCTGGGCGAGCGCGCCCGCCGCCATCACTGGATCGGCCTGGGCGTGGCCGCGGTGGGGCTGGCGGTGATTGCCGGCGGCCGCGGCGAAGGCCCCGGGCAGATGACGATGCTGGGCTTTGCGCTGACGCTGGGCGGGGCGTTCATGTGGGCGGTGTCCAACCTGATCGTGCGGCTGGCCAGCCGCAAATCCCCCGGCTACGACCCCTTCGCTTTCATTGCCTGGAGCAGCGCCGCTCCGGTGCTGCCTTTCCTGGGGCTGGCCGTGCTGATCGACGGTTGGGGTCCCGTCGCGGGCATGGTGACGGGCATGGGCTGGGGCGAGGCGCTGTCCGTGCTGTACCTGGCGGTGCTGGCGACGCTGGTGGCCTACACCTTGTGGACGCAGTTGCTGACGCGCCATCCCGCGGCCAAGATCGCCCCGTTTTCCCTGCTGGTGCCGGTGGTGGGCCTGTGGGCCGCGTCCATGGCCTTTGACGAACGGCTGCAGCCGCTGCAATGGGCAGGGGCCGGCTGCGTACTGGCCGGCCTGGTCATCAATCAGGTGGGCGGGCGCTGGATGCGCACCCGCTGACCTTCCGGCTGGCCCTCGGCTGATCGGATTACGCCATCGCGCCTAGGCGGCGATAGGCGTTTGCCCCTGGGCTTACACCTGTTCGAAGCGGACGTAACGCTTGTCGGTGTACTCCCGGCGCGTCGTCATTTCCTGCACGGAAGCGCCCGGCGGGCCGCGCCGCAACCATTCCAGCATGTGGTCCACCTGGTCGGGCGAGCCCTGCACCAGGGCTTCGACCGTGCCGTCCAGCAGGTTCTGCACCCAGCCCGTCACGCCCAGCATGTGGGCGCGGCGCACGGTCGCGTGGCGGTAGCCCACGCCTTGCACCGTGCCGCTGACGGTGACGAGGACGGTTTCGATATGGGTGTCGGATCGAGGGTCTTGCATGGATGTTTCCTTCGGATGATGCGCCGCCGACGCGATGAACGTAGGCGGTTGTGGCTACGGCAGATGGTCTATAGGCCCGGTGGGCATCGAAGCGATACGTTAGAGCTCATGTCAAAACGTGCCAACGGGAACACCCGCTACCAGAGCTTGGAGAAGCCATTATGGAAGAGACCAGTTTGTTGTCGGAAGCAGAGACAGCGCGTTACAGGGACCAGGGCTACCTGGCCCTGAAGGACATGTGCCCGCAGGATGAGGTCGGGTACATCCGCCGGACGCTGCTGGACCTGTTCGCGAACAAGACCGGCTACAACGAGGGGGCGCAGTACGACTTCGTCAGCCGGGACGATCCGTCCAAGCCGGCCAAGTTTCCCAGCCTGCACGATCCGCGCCATTATGCCCCTGGTCTGCTGAAGACGGCCTATCACGAACGCACGCTGGACCTGGCGCGCCAGCTGTTGGGCGAGGACGCCGCGCTGTACGGCGAGCATGCGCTGCTCAAGCCCGGCCCGCACGGCCCGGAAACGCCCTGGCACCAGGACGAGGCGTTCCGGTCGCCCGACTTCATCTACAACGAACTGAGCATCTGGCTGGCCCTGCAGCCGGCGACCGTGGAGAACGGATGCATGCAGTTCATCCCCGGTTCGAACAAATGGGACGTGCTGGAGCACCGTTCGCCCGGCGGCGACAAGACCCTGCATCCGCTGGAGTGCTGCGGCGATTTCGCGCGCGATCAGGCCGTGGCGGAACCGCTGGACCCCGGCGGCATCACCGTGCACGACGCCCGCACGCTGCATTTCACCGGCCCCAACACGTCGCCGTCGCCGCGGCTGGCGTACATCCTCATCTACAACACCCCGCCCGTGTACAAGCCGGGGCGGCGCGAATTCCCGTGGCTGGAAGGCCGTTGGACCGACAGCCAGACCCGCAAGAAGCAATGGCATAAGCGTGGCGGGCTGGCCGTGGACGTGATGCGGCGCCTGCCGGGCGCGCGGCTGACCAGCCCGCGTTGGGTGGCGTGGGCGACGATCCGGGCGGTCAGCAAGGTCTGGCCCAGATAGCTTGGGTGGACAGGGGCCGCAGAGCTCCGGTCCGAGGGGGGCGAACGAGGCCGGCAAGCGACGCTTGCCGGCCTCGGCGCGTATACTGGGCGGCGCCGCGGGGCGAAGCCGCCCCTGCGCAGTGGCGAAGCCGCCGCAGCCGGCGGCACCAGACTCTAGAAAAACGAAACGCAGCTGGCGCACCTCTATCACTCCTCAGACCTCCCATGACCGCTAACCTTTCTACGATCACCTGCATCGAAGATTTGCGCGCCATTGCGCAAAAGCGCGTGCCGCGCATGTTCTACGACTACGCCGATTCCGGCGCCTGGACCGAAGGCACGTACCGCGCCAATGAAAGCGACTTCCAGAAGATCAAGCTGCGCCAGCGCGTGGCGGTGAACATGGAAGGCCGGTCGCTGCGCACCACTCTGGTGGGCCATGACGTCGTGATGCCGCTGGCGATTTCGCCTACCGGCCTGACCGGCATGCAGCATGCGGACGGGGAGATCCTGGCGGCCAAGGCCGCTGCCGACTTCGGCGTGCCGTTCACCTTGTCCACGATGAGCATCTGCTCGCTGGAAGACGTGGCTGAAGCCACCAAAAAGCCGTTCTGGTTCCAGCTCTATGTGATGCGCGACCGCGAGTTCGTGGCCAACCTGATCGACCGCGCCAAGGCCGCAGGCTGCACCGCGCTGGTGCTGACGCTGGACTTGCAGATACTGGGCCAGCGCCACAAGGACATCAAGAACGGCCTGTCGACGCCGCCCAAGCCCACGCTGCGCAACCTGATCAACCTGGCGACCAAGCCGCGCTGGTGCATGGGCATGCTGGGCACCAAGCGCCGCACCTTCGGCAACATCGTGGGCCACGCCAAGGGCGTGAGCGACCTGTCGTCGCTGTCGGCGTGGACGGCCGAACAATTCGACCCGCGCCTGAGCTGGGACGACGTGGAATGGATCAAGCAGCGCTGGGGCGGCAAGCTGATCATCAAGGGCATCCTGGACGTGGAAGATGCGCAGATGGCGGCCAATAGCGGCGCCGACGCGCTGATCGTCAGCAACCACGGCGGGCGCCAGCTGGACGGCGCCATGTCGTCGATCGCGGCGCTGCCGTCGATTGCCGACGCGGTGGGCTCGAAGATCGAAGTCTGGATGGACGGCGGCGTGCGTTCCGGCCAGGACATCCTGAAGGCGGTGGCGCTGGGCGCGCGCGGCGCGATGATCGGCCGCGCCTTCCTGTACGGCCTGGGCGCTTACGGCCAGGCGGGCGTGACCCGCGTGCTGGAGCTGCTGTACAAGGAAATGGACACGACGATGGCGCTGTGCGGCCGCCGCAACATCGAGCCGGGCGACCGCAGCATCCTGTTGCCGGGCACGTATCCGACCTGACCCGCTACGGGCAACACGCAACGGCCTGGACATCCGATGTCCAGGCCGTTTTGTTTTGCGGCCCGGGTGTCGTCAGCCGGCGTTCCCCGCGCCCAGGAACTGGCTGGGGCGCCGCAGGGCCGGATCGAACGGGTTGATCTGCGCGCCGATGGCGTCGGCTTCGCGGCGCAGCATTTCCACGATCAGCGGCAGGCGTTCGTCATTGATGCGTTCGATGGGGGCGGCCACGCTCAGCGCCGCCACGGTCACGCCGTTGGCGTCATAGACCGGCACCGCCAATCCCGCGATGTTGGGGAACACGCCCTGCCCCTGGCTGCGCGCGTAGCGAAGCTCCAGGCATTCGCGGATGCGCACGCGCATCGAGATCTCGTCGACGAAACCCAGATGGTGCAGCCGCGGGATGTTGAAGCGGATGACCTCTTCGCGTTCGGCTTCCGGCAGGCTGGCCAGCAGCACCAGGCCGCCCTGGCCCATGCCCAGCGGCACGCGGCCGCCGATGTCGCCGGTGTGCGAGCGCACCGGGAAGGCGCCGTCGACGCGGTCCACGCAGACGGCGTCGAAACCGCTGCGCACCAGCAGGAAGATCGTGTCGTTCAGCATGCCCGACAAGCGCAGCAGCGCCGGCCGGTACAGCGAGCGCAGGCTGGACTGGTGCGTGCCGGCGGCCGCCGCCAGCGAAAAGAACGCCACGCTGAGCTGGTAGCCCTTGCTTTGCGCAGGCTGCTCCACCACCCCTTCCTGCATCAGCCCCTGCAGCACGCGATGCACCGTGGCTTGCGCCTGGCCGGTGCGGGCGGCGATGTCGGTCAGGCGCAGTTTTTCCCCTTTGGCGTCGGCCAGCACGCGCAAGACGGCAAAGGCCCGCTGCAAGACGCCCTGGCCGGCGGATTCGTCGCTGGTTTCTGATTTCTTCATTCTTAGGTTCCGATAATCAAAATTACTAGCTACGTTTTTATCAGGAAATTCAATTGAATGGAATTATTAGATAAAAAATTCGATTCTTCGGAAAACCCTAATTGACCCCGGGTTTTGGCCAAACCTAGACTGCCCCATCGAATAAGCCGTCAGGGCGCCGGGAAACCGGCCCGCCCTGGGGCGCAAGGCCCGCGACGGGCTACGGGGTTTGGAATATGTCATTTCTGCGGCTGGACAACGTCTCGAAGAACTATGGCGACCTGCGCGTCGTTTCCGACTTGAGCCTGGCGGTCGAGCAAGGCGAATTCGTGTCGCTGCTGGGGCCGTCCGGTTGCGGCAAGACGACAACCTTGCAGATGATTGCCGGCTTTGCCGACGTGACCCGGGGCACCATCACGCTGGATGGCCGCGACATCACCCGCGCCAAGCCGAACACGCGCGGCCTGGGGATCGTGTTCCAGAGCTACGCGCTATTCCCGCACCTGACCGTCACCGACAACGTGGCCTTTGGCCTGAAGATGCGCAACGTCGAACGCGCCGAACGCCAGGCGCGCGTGCGCGAAGCGTTGGCGCTGGTGAAGCTGGACAAGCACGCTGACCGCTTTCCGCGCGAGCTCTCCGGCGGCCAACGCCAACGCGTGGCGCTGGCGCGTGCGCTGGTCATTCGGCCGCCCGTGCTGCTGCTGGACGAACCGTTGTCCAACCTGGACGCCAAGCTGCGCGAAGAGATGCAGTTCGAACTGCGCAGCATCCAGAAGAAGATCGGCACGACGACGGTGATGGTCACGCACGACCAGGCCGAAGCGCTGTCGATCAGCGACCGCGTCGTCGTCATGCAGGACGGCCGCGCGACCCAGGTGGATGCGCCCTTCCGCATGTACGAGCATCCGCAGACCGAATTCATTTCGCGTTTCGTGGGCAAGACCAATCTGCTGCCGGGCCGCGTCACGCGCTGCGGCGCGCAGGCCGAAATCGAGACTGGCGCCCTGCGCGTCGTGGTGGACGGCGAAGGCCTGCGCCATGGCGATAGCGTGCAGCTGTCGCTGCGGCCCGAAAAGCTGGTGCCGGTGCCGGCGGGCCAGGGCAAGTTGTCCTGTGTCGTCAACACGCGCTATTTCCTGGGCAGCCAGTGGATGTACGACCTGGATTCGCCCGTGGGCGCGCTGACCGTCCTGACGCCCAACGATGGCCGCCGCCCGCACGACGACGGCGATGCCATCGGCCTGGACTGGGCCGAAGGCGTATTGCGCGTGCTGCGCGCGCCCGCGCCGGAAGAGGCCTGACATGGCGACGTTGACGCAACCTGCCGCCGCCGCCGGGCCCAAGCCGCGCAATGAAGGGCTGCTTGCCATCCTGGGTTCCATCCCGCTGGCCATCGTCTTTTTGACGCTGGTGCTGACGCCGCTGGCGCTGACCTTCGTGCTGTCTTTCCGCCCGTTCGATTACGGCGCGGGCGTCCTGCCCGGCCTGACCCTCGAACACTATCTGGCGGTCGTCACCGACAGCTATTTCCTGGAGATCTTCTGGCGCACGTTCTGGATCGCGGGCGTCACCACGCTGATCTGCGTGCTGATTGGCGCGCCCGAGGCCTACATCCTGTCGCGCATGGGCAAGCCCTGGCGCTCGATCTTCCTGTTGGTGGTGCTGTCGCCGCTGTTGATTTCGCTGGTGGTGCGCGCCTTCGGCTGGAGCATGCTGCTGGGCCCGGGCGGGGCCATCGGCCGCGCGGCCGCCGCGCTGGGGCTGGGACCGCTGCTGTACACGCCCACCGCCGTCATCATCGGCCTGGTGCACGTGATGCTGCCCTTCATGGTCATCCCCATCTGGACGTCGCTGCAGAAGCTGGACCCGACGGTGGAACACGCCGCGCTGTCGCTGAACGCGTCGCGCTTCCAGACGCTGGCGCGCATCGTGCTGCCGCAGGCGATGCCGGGCATCCTGTCGGGCAGCCTGATCGTGTTCGGCCTGTCAGCAAGTTCATTCGCGATTCCCGCGCTGCTGGGCGGACGCCGCCTGAAGATGGTGGCGACCGTCGTGTACGACGAATTCCTGACCGAGCTGAACTGGCCGCTGGGCGCGGCGATCGCGATCGTGCTGCTGGTGGTCAACGTGATCATCATGATGGCGTACAACCGCGTCGTGGAACGCTCCTACCGCCGCAGCCTGGGCTAACGCAAAGGAATCGACATGCAGAAGAACGGTCCTATCGCGTTGGCGTTCAACTTCCTGGTGGTGGCGTTCGTGCTGGCGCCGCTTGCCATCGTGTGCCTGGTGGCGTTCACGCCGGACACCACGCTCACGGTGCCGACCACGAGCTTTTCACTGCGCTGGTTCCGCGCCGTGTTCGACCACCCCAATTTCATGCAGGCCTTCCAGAACAGCCTGTGGCTGGCGTTCCTGTCGGCCACCATCGCGGTGTGCCTGGCGGTGCCCGCGGCGATTGCCATCACGCGCTACCGCTTTCCGGGGCGCGACGCGCTGAACGGCCTGTTCCTGTCGCCGCTGATGATCCCGCATCTGGTGCTGGGCGTGGCCCTGCTGCGCTTTTTCGCGCTGATGGGCATGGCGGGCAGCTTCCCGTGGCTGGTGGCCGCGCACGTCGTGGTCATCACGCCGTACGTCATGCGGCTGGTGATCGGCGCGCTGGTGGGCTTTGACCGGTCGATCGAACACGCCGCGCTGTCGCTGGGCGCCAGCCGCGCCACGGTGTTCTTCCAGGTGACGCTGCCGCTGATCATTCCGGGCGTGTCGGGCGGCTGGCTGCTGGCCTTCATCAACAGCTTCGATGAACTGACGATGTCGGTGTTCATCACCGCGCCGTCGACCATCACGCTGCCTGTCCGCATGTACATGTACGCCACCGAATCCATCGACCCGATGATGGCAGCCGTGTCCGCGCTGGTCATCGGGCTGACCGCGGTCACCATGCTGCTGCTGGACCGCGTGTATGGCCTGGACCGCGTGCTGGTGGGGCAGAAATGAAGCGTGCGCTTACGGCGAAGAGAGAGGCGCCGGCATCATGGCAATACTGAAACGCCTGGCCGAGACGGCCCGGCCCGCGGTGCCGTTCAAACTGGACGGCCAGGCCTGTACCGCACTGGCCGGCGACACGGTGCTGACCGCCGTGCTGACGCAAGCCGACCGCGTGCGCCATTCGGAATTCGGCGGTGCCCCGCGCGCGGGCTTCTGCATGATGGGCGCCTGCCAGGATTGCTGGATGCAGTTGGAAGACGGGTCGCGCGTGCGCGCGTGTTCCACGCTGATCGAGCCGGGCATGCGCCTGCAAACCACGCCGCTGGCGCCTGCCGCGGCGCCGGGCACGCTGGCCGCCGCAGCGTGGCCGGAGGATGACGCGCCATGAGCATGGTGATGCCCGTTATCGTCGGCGCCGGACCGGCAGGCGTGCGTGCGGCCGAAGCGCTGGTCGCGCAGGGCCTGCGGCCCGTGGTCCTGGACGAAGCGCCGCGCGCAGGCGGCCAGATCTATCGGCAGCCGCCGCAAGGGTTCCAACGCCCCAAGCAGGAACTGTATGGTTTCGAGCACCGCAAGGCAGACGCCGTGCATCGAGCCATGGCCGCCTTGCTGCCGCAGGTGGACTACCGCCCCGGCAGCCTGGTGTGGAACGTGGACGGCAAGACGCTGGACGTGCTGCAGGACGGCGTCAGCACGGCGGTGCCGTACACGCACCTGATCCTGGCCACTGGCGCCACTGACCGCGTGCTGCCGTTTCCCGGCTGGCTGACCCCAGGCGTCTACACCCTGGGCGGATCGCAGGTGGCCTTGAAGTACCAGGGCTGCGCCATCGGCACGCGCGTCGTCTTCATGGGCACGGGCCCGTTGCTGTACCTGGTGGCGTATCAATATGCCAAGGCCGGCGCGCAGGTGGCGGCGGTGCTGGACACGTCGCGCGCTGCCGACCGCCTGGCCGCCTTGCCGGGCATGTTGCGCGCACCCGGCCTGCTGGCCAAGGGGCTGTACTACATGGCGTGGTTGCGCGCGCACGGCGTGCCGTTGCGTAGCGGCGTGCGGCCGGTAGCGGTGCAAGGCAAGGAACGCGTGACGGGTCTGACCTATCGCCAGGGCGCGCGCACGCATGCGGTGGAATGCGATGCGCTGGCCTATGGACTGGCATTGCGTTCCGAAACCCAGCTGGCCAGCCTTGCCGGCTGCGAATTCGAATTCAACACGCGGGACCGCAATTGGACGCCGCGCCGCGACGCCGCCGGACGCAGCAGCGTGCCGGGCGTCTACGTGGCGGGCGACGGCGCCGCAATCGCCGGGGCGGACGCGGCGGAACTGGCGGGCGAACGCGCCGCGCTGGCGCTGCTGGAAGATATCGATCACCCGCACGATGGGCACCGCGCCCGCGACCTGGAAGCGCGGCTGGCTGGTATCGGCCGCATCCGAACGGCGCTGGAGCGCGCGTTCCCCTTTCCCGAAGATTGGGCCCAAGGCATCGCCGACGACACCGTTGTTTGCCGCTGCGAGGAAGTCACGGCCGGCACGTTGCGCCAGGCCGTCAACGACACGGCCGCGCAGGAACTGAACCGCGTGAAGGCGCTGACGCGGGTGGGCATGGGACGCTGCCAGGGCCGCATGTGCGGCGCGGCCGCGGCCGAGGTGCTGGCCCATGCCTGCGGCCGCTCGCCCGCCGAGGTCGGGCGCCTGCGCAACCAGCCGCCGGTCAAACCCGTGCCGGTGCGCGTCGTGTGCCTGGAACGCCGGGATAAGGTGCCGTCATGACGCAGCGTATCGATACCGAAGTCGCCATCATCGGCGGGGGCATCGTCGGCGGCAGCGCGGCGCTGTTCCTGCGCCGCCAGGGCGTGCCCGTCGTGCTGCTGGAAGCCGGGCTGTGCGGCGCGCGCGCCAGCGGCGTGAACTACGGCGGCGTGCGCCGCCAGGGCCGCGGGCTGGAGCAGATGCCGCTGACGCAGCGCGCGCACGAGCTCTGGGGCCAATTGCCGGCGCTGATCGGCATCGACGGCGAGTACGTCCGTTCCGGCCATTTGAAGCTGGCGGCCTCCGAGTCCGACATGGCGCTGCTGGAGGCTTACCGCGAACGCACGCGGGGCTTTGGCATGCATCTGGAAATGCTCGACCGCCGCGCCCTGGCGCGCCGCTACGGCTGGCTGGGCGAGCATGTCGCGGGCGGATCGTTCTGCCCGGACGACGGCCACGCGAATCCACGTCTGGTGTCGCCTGCATTCGGACGCGCCGCTGGCGCCTTGGGCGCGGACGTGCGCGAAGGCGTGCGCGTGGCGTCCGCCGAACATGATGGCGCGCGCTTCATCCTGCGCACGGACGATGGGCTGGAAGTGCGGTCGCGCTACTTGCTCAATTGCGCGGGGGCGTGGGCCGGACGCTTTGCCGAAGGCTTCGGCGAGTCCGTGCCGGAAACCTCCATTCATCCGCTGATGATGGTGACCGAACCGATGCCGGTATTCATGAGCGTCAGCTTAGGCATACAGGGCGGCGGCATCTATGCGCGTCAGGTGGCGCGCGGCAACTGCGTCATCGGCGGGGGCCGCGGCGTGTCGTCCGATCCCGATTTCGCGCGGCCAGGCCGCGCCGGCCTGGGCACGTTGATGGCCAACGCCACGAAGTTGCTGCCGGTGTTGCGCGGCGCACAAGTCATCCGGTTCTGGACGGGCGTGGAGGGAAACATGCCCGACCACAACCCGGTGCTGGGGCCGAGCGCCACCGTGCCCGGCCTGTTCCACGCCTTCGGGCTGTCGGGGGCGGGCTTCCAGATCGGCCCCGCCGTGGGCGAAGTGCTGTCCGAACTGGTCGTGCGCGGCCAGTCCTCCATTCCTATCGATGCCTTCCGCATTGAACGGTACACGGCCGCCGCTCACGGCGCCGCGGGCCGGCCTGAGAGTGTTCGTGAGCAAACGCTGGAGTCACCATGATGGATAAGAAACAGGGCGCGTCGCGCCTGAGCAAGGGGAAGTGGCTGCTGGGCGCGGCGATGATGACGTTGCTGTCCGCGGGCGCCATGGCGCAGCAGAAGACGCTGTACGTCGGCATGAACGGCGGCGACATGGAGCGCGCCTTCACGCAGTACGTGTTCCCGGATTTCGAAAAAGCCAACAACGTGAAGATTGTCGTGGTGCCGGGCACCTCGACGGACGTGCTGGCCAAGGCGCAGGCCTACAAGGACAAGCCGCAGATGCACGTCATGTTCCTGGACGACGGCATCATGGCGCGCGCGATCTCGATGGGCCTGTGCGAACAGCTGAACGACGACCCCGTGCTGAAAGAGCTGTACCCCACCGCCGTGATGAAGGACCGCATGGCGGCCGGCATCGACATCGGCATGACGGGCCTGGGCTACAACACCAAGATGTTCGCCGACAAGGGGTGGGCGCCGCCCACGTCCTGGATGGACTTGGCCGACCCGAAGTACAAGGGCCGCGTCGTGTTCCAGTCCGCCTCCGGCAGCACCTTCGGCCTGCACGGCTTCCTGATGTTCAACCGCATCCAGGGCGGCGACGACAAGAACTACGAGCCGGGCTTCAAGAAGTGGCCCGAAACCATCGGCCCCAACGTGCTGGAATACATCCCCAATTCGGCCAAGCTGGCCGAGATGATCCAGTCCAACGAAGCCGCCATCTTCCCGCTGACGCCCACGGCGATCGCCCGCTTGAAAAAGCGCGACATCCCGGTGGAATACGCGCAGCCCAAGGAAGGTTCGGTGATCCTGATGGTGGGCGAATGCGTCATCGCCAAGAACAGCGAACCGGAACTGGCGCAGAAACTGGCGCTGTACCTGCTGTCGGCCAGCGCCCAGGCGAAGGCGCTGGAAATGGGCGGCCATTTCCCGTCCAATAAGAATGTCCAGGCGCCGGCGGACAACGCCGAGGCGCTCAAGCGCTTCCAGGGCTACATGGAAAACGCCAAGATCCTGGACTGGGATCAGATCAACACGACCCGGCCCGCATTCAACGCGCGCTGGAACCGCACTGTCGAACGTTGATAAGATCTTGCGGCGCGCCGCCTGTGGATAAACCGCAGGCGCGCACCGCGCACAGCCTGGGCGCCTGACGCGCCCGCAGACAGGGGAAGGACCCGCATGCGGCTCATCATCAACTCCGGCGGTCCATCCGCGATCGACGCGTGGCGCGAGCAGTTCCGCGCGTTCGCGCCCGACCTGGACGTGGTGGGCTGGCATGAAGAGATCGACCCCGCCACCGTCGACTACGCCCTGGTCTGGGCCCCCGACGCTGGCCGACTGGCCACCTTCACCAACCTGAAACTCATCATCAGCGCCGGCGCCGGCGTCGACCACATCCTGGCCGACCCGCAGCGGCCGCGCCACCTGTCCATCGCCCGCATGGTCACGGCCCGCACCCGCACGGAAATGGCCGAGTTCGTGCTGACCTCCGCGCTGATGCTGACCCGCGACATCAAGCGGGTTGTGGACAACCAGGCGCGCCGCCACTGGGAGCTGTTCGACTCGCTGCGCGTCGCGGCCGACATGCGCGTGGGCATCATGGGCCTAGGCCACCTGGGCGTGGCCGCCGCCCAACTCCTGACCCGCGTCGGCTTCCCCGTCGCCGGCTGGTCACGCGGCGCCAGCACCCTGGAAGGCCTGCCCTCCTACGCCGGCCAAGGCCAGTTCGGCGAATTCCTGGCAGGCACCGACCTCCTCGTCTGCCTGCTGCCGGCCACTGACGCCACCAAGGGCATCCTCAACACCGCCACGTTATCGCAACTTCCGCGCGGCGCCAGCCTGATCAACGCCGGCCGCGGATCGCACATGGTGACCCAAGACGTCGTCGACGCCCTGGATAGCGGCCAGTTGCACCAGGCAATCCTGGATGTCTTCGAGCAAGAGCCGCTGCCCAAAGACTCCCCGCTGTGGACCCACCCCGGCATCATCATCACGCCGCATTGCGCCGCGATCCCCGACCGCAAGGAACGCGCCAGGCACACCGCGTTGCTGATCGATGCCAACGAGCGCGGCGAGCCATTGCCGAACATTTACGATCCGCAGCGCGGGTATTGATTGCGCGGCGGATATTGATCCCGCAAGCATGATGGGCTGCGCGCGTTTCGCATCGTCGCAATAACCCGACC
>NZ_DBHKZA010000096.1:4251-19558 GCF_057314935.1 Achromobacter sp. | reverse complement strand
CCTTCCGTCAGGCGCTTCAGGTCATAGGCGTGCAAGAGCTTCACTTCCGCATCCGAGAAGCCCACGCGCTTTAAGTTTTCCGGCAACGACGCGTTGGTCACCGTCGGCGCATAGCCCATTTTTTCGGCGAAGCCGATCTGGCCTTGCGGGTCCAGCATCGCGTTCAGATATTCCCAGGCAGCGTCCTTGTTGCGGCTGTTCTTGGCGATGCCGGCCTCGAACGACACCGGCACCGAGCCTTCCTTGGGAATCACGAAACCCAACGGCAAACCGCTGTCTTTCCATTGCAGCGCGCGCGCCTTCCACATGCAAGCGATCGAGATTTCACCGGACTTGAAGGCGGACGCGACGGCCTCGTTGGACGGATAGATGCGCGGCGCGTTGGCCTTGAGCTTGGTCAAGAAGCGCTTGCCGCCGTCGAAGCTCTTGGTGTCGCCGCCCGCGCCCAGCCCGACGAAGACCGCGTTGTACAGGTACAGAATGTCCGAAAAACCCACCTGCCCCTTCAACTTGGGGTCCAGCAGCACTTCCAGCGAATCCGGCGGCGTGGGGAATTTTTCGGTGTTGTAGACCAGCGTCATCGCGCTGAAGATATGGGGAATCGAATACGCCGTCTTCAGCGCGCCGATCGCGTGCGCCAGGTTGGGCAACTTCTTCGCGTCGATCGGTTCCAGCGTGCCGGAGCGCTCGGCGTCGTACATGTCGACTTCGCCCAGCAGCGCCACGTCCATGCTGCCGCGCCGCGAGTTCTTTTCGGCGCGCAGCTTGGTCACGCGGCCCACGGCGTTGCCGGTGTCGTAGACGACTTTCACGCCTTGCTTGTCGACGATGGGGTTGATGATCTGCTGCAGCAGGTTCTGGTAGTCGCCGCCCCAGGTCCCCACGACGATTTCTTTTTCGGCGGCGTGCGCCATGCCCGGCACCCAGCCCAAAGCGGGAGCGAGCGCCAAGCCGGAGGCGGTCTTGATGAAGCCACGGCGAGTCAGGTTTTTCTCTTGCATAACGACCTCGTATCGAAGGGGAACTGACGACTTGCTACGGTGCGGACGCGTGGCCGGCTGTGCCCGGCCCCGCGCCCCGGTACGAAAAGCGTTTCAGGCCAGCATGTCCACGGGCGCTTGCGGCGAGCATGCGCGGATCTCGCCCGCATCGATGTCGCGCGCGATCACGATGATGGCGTCGGGCGCGTCGGGTTGCCGGGTCAGGCGTTGCGGCGCGCTGAAGGTCGTGCCCACCGACTGGATCAGGATGGGTTCGGCGCATTCGTTGACGCGCACCACCGCCTTGACCCGCAACAGGCGTTCGCCGCAAAGCCCGGCCAGGTTGTCCAGCCATTCCGAAAAATCTGTCCAGCTGATGCCCGCGTGGGCCCGCGCCGCCATGACGCGGATGCGGGGATGCGCGACGCCCTGCCCGCCCGCCGTCAGCATCCGCGCGGCCAGCCCCGCCAGATCCGCCACGCCTTGCGACGGAGCAAACGCGGCCTGGACGGCGCGCCGGCGGTCCGGCTCGGCAATGACGGCCGCCAAAGGGTTCAGGGCGGCGGCGCGTACGGCGCGTGCTTCCAATACGCCGTCCGGCAGCAGGTCCGTCTTTGTCAACACGATGCGGTGCGCGGCGCCGAACTGCGCCATGGCTTCGTCCATCTCGGCCAGTGCGTCAGGGTCGCGCGCGCAGTCGTCGGTGCAGACCACCGTCAGCCGCAGGCCGCGGCGGGCCAGTTCAGGATCCGCCAGAGAGGCGATGATGGGACCGGGCCGCGACAAGCCGCTGCACTCCAGGATCACCCGCTGCAAGGGCCCTTCGCCGTCGGGGCGCGGCGCGTCCAGCAGCGCGCTCAAGGTGTAGACCAGATCGCTGCGCAGTGAGCAGCACACGCAGCCGTTGGCCATCAGCGTCATCGGCACGTTGTCGCTGTCATTGGCGACGATGGCGCCATCCACGCCGACCTCGCCCGCCTCGTTGACGATCACGCCGGTGTCGCGGGACGCGGGATCACGCAGATAGTCCACCAGCAGCGTGGTCTTGCCGCTGCCCAGGAAGCCACAAAGCAGGAAGAGGTCGACGGCCATGTCAGTCGGCCTCTTCGGCCGTGTCGCACGGCGACCCCGCCGGCGACCCGCCGAAGGGCGGGCGTTCGCCGTCCGGGTCTTGCTCCCAGCTGTCCTTGACCATCTTTCGCACGTCGGCCAGCAGCTCGGCCGTGTCGTACACCACGCCCGACTTGATGGTGGTCTGCAGGCAGCGCTTCCATTCCACCTTGGCCGTGTCGTCGTTCAGGCGCATGGCGCCGGTGCCGAACAGCAGTTTGAAGTCCGTCAGCGGATTCTGGTCATGGATCAGCAGATCAGCGCGCTTTTGCACGTCGATGGAGCCGGTGTCGTCATCGATGCCCAGCAGCGCCGCGCTTTGCGACGTGGCCGCGCGCAGCACTTCGATGGGATGGAACCCCGCTTCCTGCAGCAGCTCCAGTTCGCGCACGAAGCCGAAGCCGTAGATCTGGAAGATGAAGCCCGAATCGCTGCCGGCGCACACGCGGCCGCCCAGGTTCTTGTATTCATTGATGAACTGCATCCACAGCCGGTAGTTCTGCTTCCACTCGATTTCGTTCGTGGTGCTCCAGCGGTACCAGTACGCGCCGTGCCCGCCCCGTTGCGGCTGGAAGTACTTCCATACCGCCTTCCAGGTGTAGTCGTCGTGCCAGTCGGCGCGACGCGCGCGCATCAGGTCGCGGTTGGCGTCGTAGATGTTGAACGTGGGCACGAAGGTGTGACCCAGCTCCAGGAACTGGTCCATCACCTGGCGCCACTTGGCCGAGCCCGGTTGCGCGGCCTGCATGAAGGTCTGCCCGGCAACGGCAAAGCGGTAGTACTCGTCGCTGTAGTTGTAGTCGGTCGGAAAGGACTGCACGATGCGGTCTTCGAACAGCGCTTCCGGCAAACCGTAATAGTGTTCGGAACTGGTCAAGCCCCACCGCGCGGACTTCAGCGCGTTCACCCGCGTGACCGCCATCTGCGCGTGATGGCAGCCGGACCGCAGCCCCAGCTGCGCGGCTTCGTCCAATGCCGCTTCCATGATGGCAGGCGGCGCGCCGAAGAACTTGATGCCGTCCGCGCCGCGCGCCGCCAGCTTGCGCACCCATTCGCGGCCCTGCTCGGGCGTGTGGATGGTCTTGACGCGGTCATTCACGGCGGGGAACACGGAATGCACCACCATGCGCGGCGCGGCGATCTTGTTGGCGGCGGAAAGTTCGCGCTGCTCCATCGTCCAGCCCAGGCCCCCCATCGCGCCCATTTCGCGCACGGTCGTGACGCCATGCGCCAGCCACAATTTGTAGATGTAGTCGGCAGGCGGCACGATGCCGCTCATCGCATGATAGGGCGTGCCGATGTGCGCGTGCGCATCCACAAAACCGGGCGTGACGAACTTGCCGTGGCAATCGATCTCATGGTCGCCCGGGCCAGGCCGGCGTTTGGGGTCGATGGACTTGTGCGGCGTGCCCACATTGACCAGCGCGGTGATGCGGTCGTTCTCGATCACGATGTCCACCGGCCCCCAGGGCGGCGCGCCGGTACCATCGATGATCGTCGCCCCGCGCAGGATCAGCCTGGGGAACGGGCCCAGGCCGCGGTCGCGCGCGACCGGCGCCGACGGCGGATGCCACCCCTTGGCGGCGTTGACGTCGCGGGATTCCTCGCCGACTTCCGACTGCGAAAACGTGGGATCGCTCATGGCGCTTACACCCCCAGTGCGTTGTGTTCGATGACCCCGCCCTTCATGATCAGGGCCAGATGCTCGCCCTGGCCCAGCAGGCAGGACAAGTCGCGGTACGGGTTGCCGTCCACCAGCAGCACGTCCGCCAGGGCGCCGGGCTGGATGCGGCCCAGCTGCCCCACCTGGTTCAGCACTTCCGCCGCGGTGGTGGTGGCGCACTGGATGACTTCCTGCGTGGACAGGACCTCGTTGCGGATGCGGAATTCGTCGCTCTGCAAGCGCTGCGACGGACCCAGCAGGTCAGATCCGTAGCCGATCTTCACGCCCGCCTTCTTGTAGATCTCCAGCGAATGCAGGCCCGCGGTGCGCACCGTGGCGATCTTCGCGACCGAATCCGGCGGCAAGCCGTAGTCGGCCCCTTCGTTGGCCAGCGCCTCGTAGGTGACAAGCGTGGGCACCACGAACGCGCCCTTCTCGGCCATGAAGCGCGCCACGCGCTCGTCGACCAGGTTGCCGTGTTCGATCGTGCGCACGCCGTTGCGGATGGCCCGCTCGATGGCGTCGGCGGTGTACGAGTGCGCCATCACATAGGTCTGGCGGCTGGCGGCCTCGTCGACGATGACGCGGATCTCTTCCTCCGAATAACCGAAGGACGCGATGGGGTCGGTGGGCGAGGCCACGCCGCCCGAGGCCATCATCTTGATCTGGTCGGCGCCCATCTGCAGTTCCTGGCGCACGGCCTTTCGCACGTCGTCGATGCCGTCGGCCACGCGGCCGATGTCGCCGGCACGGAAACAGCAGCCGCAAAAGCTCATCGGACGCAGATGGTCGGAACGTGGACGCGGGTCGCCGTGGCCCCCCGTCTGGCTGATGGCGCGGCCCGAGATGAACAGACGCGGGCCCTTGACCGTGCCTTCGTTCACCGCGCACTTCAGCCCCCATCCCGCGCCGCCCGCGTCTCGCACGGTGGTGAAGCCCCGGCGCAGCATCGCCGCCATGATGGGCACCGCGCGCATCATGACCAGCGCGTCGGGCAGCACGCCTTGCGTGCTGAGGTTCAGTTGGGTCGCCAGCACGTGCACGTGCAGGTCGATCAGCCCCGGCATCAACGTGCGGCCCGCCGCGTCGATCACCTGCGCGGACGCGCTGGACAGGGGCTTGTCCGACACTTCCTTGATGACGCCGTCCTCGACCAGCACATGATGGCCTTCCAGCAGCTCGGCCTGCAAGGGATCAAGCAGGTTCGCGTTCTTGAACAATACGGATGCCATGAAAGTTCCTTGTTGGAAATGCGGGGTCAAGACGCCATGGTCTTGATGTAGCGTCGATGGATCAGCCAATTCGAGACCAGTGCGATGACGAGCGTGCCGCACACCAGGATGACGGCCAGCGCCGCGCCGAACGGCCAGTTCGACGCGCGCGTGATCTGGTCGTACAGCGCGGGCGCCATCATCGTCAGGCCGGAGCCGCCCAGCAGCACCGGCGTGGCGTAGGCGTTCATGCACAAGATGAACACCAGCATCGTTCCCGCCGCCACGCCGGGCGCGGCGATGGGCAGCACAATGCGGCGAAACGTCGTGAAGAAGCTGGCGCCCACGTTGCGCGCGGCTTCTTCCACCGACAGGTCCATCCCTTCCAGCACGCTTTGCAGGGTCAGGATCAGATACGGCATGACCACGGCGGTGGTGCCGATGACGACGGCGGTGGGCGTGTACATCAGGGTCAGGGGCTTGTCGATCAGCCCCAGTCCCTGCAGCACGGCGTTCACCACGCCCGCGTTGCCCAGCGCCACCATCCAGCCCGCTGCCCGCACCACGTTGCCCACCATCAGCGGGAACACCAGCAGGATCACGAACAGGCTCTTGTACCGGCTTTGCGTGCGCGCCAGGAAGTACGCCACCGGAAAGCCCAGCACCAGCGCCAGCACGGTGCAGAGCGCGGCCACCCACAAGGTCGTGAAGAAGATGTCGCGGTAGTAGGGGTCGCCGAAGAACTTCGCGTAGTTCTCGAAGGTGAAGGCGGTCTGCATCAGGTCCGCCGGATCGAAATGATTGAAGCTGTAGCGCGCCAGCTGAAGGATGGGGACCAGGATGATCACCAGCACCACCAGGGACGCCGGGAAAGCCAGCCCCGGCCCCAGCCAGCGGCTGGGCCGCCCGTCTTGGTTCGCGGTCGTCATGGCGGCTCCTATTGCGTGAAGGCCACGCAGTCTTCGGGCTCGAAGCATGCGTAGACCCGCGCGCCTGGCGCCGGCTGGGCGCGGCCCGCGCCGCCGTTGACGATCTGGCTGATCATGCGGCTGCCGCCTTCAAGCTGCACGCGCACTTCCAGCACCGACCCCAGGTACAACGACGATTCCACCACCCCCGCCAGCGCGTTTACGCCGTCGGGCTGGGCGGCCAGCCGCACCCGTTCGGGCCGCACGCCCACATGCGTGGCGCCTGCCCCGCCCGGCGTGGCGATGCGCTGGCCGGTGTCGGTGTGGAACTGGTGGTCGGCCTGCCCGTGGCCCGTGAACACATTCATCTTTCCCAGGAAATCCGCCACGAAAAGATTGGCCGGACGCTCATACAAGGTCGCGGGCGCGCCCACCTGCTGCACGATGCCGTCGTGCATGATGGCCATGCGGTCGGCGATCGCCAGCGCTTCTTCCTGGTCGTGCGTGACGAACACGGTCGTCAGGCCCAGGCGCTGCTGCAGGGAACGGATCTCTTCGCGCACTTCCAGGCGCAGCTTGGCGTCCAGGTTGGACAACGGCTCGTCCAGCAGGAACACCTTGGGTTCGATGGCAAGCGCGCGGGCGATCGCCACGCGCTGCTGCTGGCCGCCGGACAGCTGGCGCGGATAGCGCTCGCGCAGTTCGGTCATGCGCACCATGTCCAGCACGCGGCGGATCTTGGCGTCGCGGTCGGCCTTGGGCACCTTGTGCATCTCCAGGCCGAACGCCACGTTCTCGGCCACCGTCATGTGCGGAAACAGCGCATAGCGCTGGAACACCATGCCGGTGTCGCGCTTGTGCACCGGCAGCCGGGTCACGTCGGTCTCGCCGATGCGGATGCGCCCCGCAGTCGGCGTGATGAAGCCGGCGATCATGCGCAACGTGGTGGTCTTGCCGCAGCCGCTGGGGCCCAGGAACGTCACCAGTTCGCCCTCGGCGATATCGAGTGAAAAGTCCGACACCGCCACCGCCGATCCGAACTGCTTGCGGATATTCTCGATTGAGACCTTCGCCATTTCTTACACCACCTGACTGAGTTTCACGTAGCGGTCGGTCACAAGCATGATGATCCCCAACAGCAAGATTTGCACCGAGGCCACCGAAGCGATGGTCGGGTCCAGATTGAATTCCAGGTACTGCATGATGGCGATCGGCAGCGTCGTGCGGCCCGGCCCCACCAGCGACAGCGACAGCTCCAGGTTTTCGAACGACACCACGAAGCTGAACAGCGCTGCCGCCACGATGGACGGGCGCAGCATCGGCAGCGTCACGCGCATGAAGGCCACCAGGGCGCTGGCGCCCAGGTTGCGCGCGGCCTCTTCGATGGAGCCATCCAGTCCGGCCATGCCGGCCGTGACCAGACGGACCGTCCACGGAATCGTCAGGCACACGTGCGCGATGACCAGGCCGCCGAACGTGCCGATGATGTCCTGGTCCAGCAGTTCTTCGGCGCGCAGGTAGAACAAGTAGATGCCGACGCCCGCGACAATGCCGGGAATCAGCAGCGGCGACAGCAGCAAGGTGTTGACGCCCTTGCTGCCCTGGAAGCGGTAGCGGGCAATGGCCACCGCGGCCAGCACGCCCATCGCGACGCCGATGGCGGCGGCCACCAGCGACACTTGCAGGCTGAACAGGAAGCCATTGGCGAACGCGGGGTTCTGCCACGCCTTCACGTACCAGGACAGCGTGTAGCCAGACGGGGGGAAGTAGAGGATGGCGTCCTTGAAGAAGCTCAGCCAGACCACCAGCACGATGGGGCAGAGCATGAACGCATACATGAGGACGACGAAAACGCGGTGCAGCCACGTTGCCCACGGGATCACGCGAATGGGCTTGGCCCGGACGGCCGTGACGGCCGTGACGGCCGAGTTCAAAGGAGGCGCGCTATGCAAATCCTGGTTCCTTGTCAGCGAGGTGCCGGCTCGGTTTGAAACTCCTCCGGTTGGAACTCTTCGGTTCGCTCGGTTAACCCAAGCATATCGATGGGTTGCTGCCAGGCTCAACTAGGGATAACCCAACACTGCGCCTCACTTGCGGGTAATCCCTGGCGCGGCCTTGCGCGCAGGTGCAACCCGCTGCGGCAGAAGGCCCGCAGCAGGTGCAACCCAAGAAATCAAGACGGGCTTGCGGGCCCGGCGGACCAGGCGGTCAGCGCGAGGCTTGCAGCCCGCACAATGCCTGCAGCACCGCCACGCGGCTTTGCCCCAACACCATGCCGTGCCAGTCGTAGGCATGGCAATAGAACGCGTCCTGCGTCGCTTGCAGGATGTCGCGGCGCAAGGCGGGTGGCGCGTCCGGATTGGCCCGCAGCCAGTTGCGGCCGCGCAGGGCGAGCACGATGTCGTCAAACGGCACGGTGCCGTATTCCAGCGCCATCAGCGTCGGCGACGATTCGGGGCAAGCCTGATAAATCAGGCCGGCCAGATGGCCGGTGATGTCGACCGACGCCGACGTGCCTTGGAATGGCACGGCGATATCCAGGCCCCACCATTGCCGCGCGCGCGCCACTTCCGCCTCATCGCGCCGGCCCGCATAGATCTTCTCGCCGTGCCCGCGCGGACCCAGGCCCGTATGGACGTCGATCCAACCGATGTGCGCGTAGCGCCGGGCCTGCGTTTCAAGAATGCCCCGCAGGTTGGCAAGCGACGCCGCCGGCGCCGCGCCGCCGTAGAAGAGCCCGTCGGCATGGGTGTACTGCCCGCGCGACACGGCCTGGGCGAAGGCGGCCTGCCCGTGTTCGGCCACATAGCGGGCCAGGTCCCGCTGGTTCTCTTCCGAGGGCGGCCACGCTTCGGGCAGCAGCAGCGGATGCAGGTCGCCGTAGCCCGGATTGACGGGCAGCGGCGCGGCGCCGAACGGTTGGGCGTTGCGGTTCAGGTCGACGTTACCCTCGTCGGTGCGGGCGATCCACGAAAAGCCGTAGGGATTCACCGCGTGCACCAGCAGCACGGCCACGCCCGCTTGCCGCGCGCGCTTAAGCATCGGCGCGTCGTCCATCAACGCGAACTGGCAGCCCGCGCCACAAAAGCCTTCTACTCCATGCGTGGCGGACGTCATGATCAGCAGACGCTGGGCGTCAGGCGCGCCGATCAGCGCCGTGTCGGTGGCCAGCGCCTCGCCCTCGCTGCCTACGGCGTCGATCGGCCAGGACCGCACATCCGCGCCCAGGCGCGCGGCGTCGGACAGGAAGCGCTCGCGCGATTCGGCATAGCTGCGGGGGAAGTAGCTCGTACTGCTGGGCATCATGCCTCCTGCTTATCGATTGCATGGCCGGTGCGGTCCTGGATCCAGAACAGCACCACGGTGGATAGCGCCACGGTCACCATCAAATACCAGGCAGGCGCCAGGGGGTTGCCGGTGACGTGCAGCAGCCAGGTCACGAAGAACTGCGCGAAACCGCCGAAGACCGAGATGCCCAGACCATACACGACCGACATCCCTGTCGTGCGCACGGCCTTCGGAAACAGCTCGGGCAGCATCGTAATGGTGGGCGCCATCTGCAACGCCAGCAACACCGCCAGCAACGCGATCACCGTCATCAACCGTGCCGTGCTGGGCGCGGACACCAGCCATTGGAAGCACGGCAGCAGCGCGCAGATGGTGGCCGCGCGCGACCAGAAGATGATTCTCTTGCGCCCGTAGCGGTCGGCCAACATGCCGACAAACGGCGCGATCGCGAAGCCGATGGCCCCCAGCACGACGCTGGCGTACAGCCCTGACGACGCCGGCAGGCCCAGTTCCTTGCTGGCGTAGGCCGGCATGTAGAAGCCGATGATCTGCGCGCACACCATCCCGCCGATCACCAGCAGGATGCCTTTGACCACCCGCGCCTTGTGGTGCGCGAATACCAGGCGCAGTGGCTTGTGGTCCGATGCGGCGCGCACGGCTTCGGGCGCCTGCGCAGGCTCCAGCGTCTCTTCCAGGTTGCGGCGGATGTACGCCCCGACCGGCACCGTCAGGATGCCGATCACGAAAGGCACGCGCCAGCCCCACGCTTGCATCTGGTCCTTGGTGAGCGCGGCGGTCAACAGCGCCACCGTCAGCGCGCCCAGCATCACCCCCAGCGACTGGCTGCCGAACTGCCAGCTGGAATAGAAGCCGCGCTTGTCCGCCGGCGCGTGCTCCAGCAGCAGGGTGGTCGACGCGCCCACCTCGCCGCCGGCGGCAAAGCCCTGGATCAACCGCGCCAACACCATCAGCACCGGCCCCATCACGCCCATCTGGCCGTAGGTGGGCGCCGCCGCGATCAGCGCGCAGCCCAGACCCATCAGCCATAACGTCAACGTCATGGCCGCGCGCCGGCCGTGACGGTCGGCATACGAACCGATCAGCATGCCGCCTACCGGTCGCATCAGGAAGCCCACGCCGAAGGTGGCCGTGGTCAGCAACAGCTGGCCGTAACTGGAGGCGGCCGGAAAGAACAGCGGCCCGATGATCAACATCAGGAACGTGAAGACGGTGAAGTCGAAGAACTCCAGCGCGTTGCCGATGGTGGTGCCGGCGATCACACGCCGGCGCATCGTCGACGAATGCAGAGGCTGCCGGCCAGGAGCGGCGGCGATGGCGATAGACATGTTTTCCCCTTGATGTCCGTGACGGGGCGCCGGTCCGTGAATCCGGACGCTGTGACGGCCCCGCGTGGATGAATATACGGATGGCGCACGATAAGGAAAAGACAGTATTTTTGTTCCAGTGAAACCTTTTTCTTATATGTCTATCCGTCTTAAGACGGTTCCTATATCGGACGCCCGCCCATGAACCTGCGCCAATTACGCGCCTTTGTCCTGATCGCCGACCACCGCAGCATCCGCGCCGCGGCACGCGCCTTGTTCGTCACCCAGCCCGCGGCCACGCGCAGCTTGCGCGAACTGGAACAAAGCGTGGGCGCAGAATTGGTGCGCCGCAGCGCCCGGGGCGTCGAACTGACGACCTATGGCGAGGCGCTGTACAAGCGCGCCGTACTGATCCTGCAGGAAGCGCGAAAGGCACAGGAAGAGATCGGACAGATGCGGGACGGCGAAGGCGGCACGCTGAATCTGGCCATCAGTTCGTCGGCGCTGACGGCACTGCCTGCCGCGCTGATGGCGTTCCGCGCCCGGATGCCGCGCGTGGCGGTGTCGTTCAACGAGGTCGCGCCGCCGTACAGCCACGAGCAATTGGAATCGGGCCGCTATGACCTGCTGGTGCAGACGGAGTACGACGGCAACATTGACGACGGCTTCGCGCGCCAGACCCTGTTCACGTTGCCGATGGCGGTGGGCGCGCGGATCGGGCACCCGTTGCGCCACGCGCGCAGCCTGGCCGACATGCACGACGCGCTGTGGCTGCTGCCCGGCAACATCCAGGCCCCCGCCAACCTGCTGCGGCTGGCGTTCGACGCCCACGGGCTGCCGCCGCCGCGCGACATCATCCCTTGCCAGTCCATCGCGATCGCGCTGGCCATCATGGCGGAAAGCGACGCGCTGGGCATCTTCGTGCGGGCGCTGTTCGACCATCAGCTGATGCCGCGGCCGTTGCGCATGTTGCCGCTGGCGCACGAGTTGCCTGCGGCCCGGGTGTCCATCCTGACACGGGCCGACTCGCCGCCCACGCCGGCAGCGCAATGCTTCGTCGATTGCCTGATGGCAGCACGCCCGCGGCCGGCGGCCTAGGGGCTGCACAAAGCGCCTTGCAACGCCCATCGGCCCTGAGGCAACCGGTTATCATTGGCGCCGGGCCAGCCGATGGCATCCACACCGGCCTGCCGCCTCCTCTCTGCGGTCAACATCCATGGCGTTTCCACGACTTCCTTCCCCTCCCACGCTGACCGACACCGTCGCCAAGCGCCTGCTCGCCGAAATCGACGAGGGGCGCGTGCTGCCCGGTGAAAAGCTGCCCACCGAAGCCATGCTGGCCGAACAGTTCGGCGTCAGCCGCACCGTCATCCGAGAAGCGGTGTCGCGCTTGAGGCAGGACGGCATCGTGGAAGCGCGGCAAGGCAGCGGCGTGTTCGTCACCGGCCTGACGGGCAACCGGGCGCTGCGCATCGATGCCGCCGAACTGAGCTCGCTGGACGCCGTGCTGCACATCGTGGATTTGCGCCGGGCGCTGGAAACCGAAATCGCGGCCCAGGCCGCGGCGGTGCGCAAGAAGCGCGACATGACGGAGATCGACCGCGCGCTGGCCGCGATCTCGCAAGCGGTCGCCGACGGCGGCGACGGCGTGAAGGAAGACGTGGCGTTCCACCGCAGCATCGCGCGCGCCACCGGCAACCCGTACTTCCTGACCACCCTGGCCTTTGTCAGCCAGTTCCTGGAAGCCGCCACGCGCGTGACGCGCGGCAACGAAGCCCGCCACGCCAACCTGATGCGCGACGTGATGCAGGAACACATCGCCATCGTCGAAGCCATCCGCAACCAGGACGTGGAAGGCGCCCGCGAGGCGGCGCGCATCCACATGGTGAATGCGGCCAAGCGGCTGAGCCAGGCGCACCGCTAGGCCCGTCGCCTGTTCCCCTCGCCCCGCCGGTCCGGAAACTACCCGAACGCCTTGATGAAAAAGTCCGGCGTGCCGAAGTTGCCCGACTTCAGCGCGATGCTGACGTCGCCTGCCGCAACCGGCGTGTAGCCCGCGCACCAGGGCACGCCCGGGTCGATCTGTTCGCCGATGGCGATCTGTTCCAGCCCCAGCGCCTGCACCACGGCGCCCGACGTCTCGCCACCCGCCACGATCAGCTGCCGCACGCCGCATTCGACCAGGCCGACCGCGATGCGCGCGATGGCGTCTTCGATCATGGCGCCCGCGCGCGCCGCGCCCAACGCGCCCTGCGCTTGCTTGACCGCGTCCGGCTGCGCGGTGGAATAGACCAGCACAGGGCCGTCCTGCATACGGGGTTCGGCCCAGGCCAGCACTTGCGTGACCACGTCCTCGCCCGCCGCGATCCGAATGGGATCCAGCGCATAGGCCGGACGGCCGCTTTCGATGAACGCGGCCACCTGCCCGTTGGTTGCGGTGGAGCAGCTTCCCGCCACTACCGCCTGCAAGCCCGCCGCGCGCGTCTGGTTGGCGGCGCTGGCCGGCGTCAGGCCCCAGTTGCCCGGCAGGCCGATCGCCACGCCGGAACCCGCCGTGACCAGCGGCATGCCGCGAAGCGCCGGCCCCAGGGCCAGCAGATCGTTGTTGGACACCGCGTCCACGATGGCGATCTCGACGCCCTCGGCCTGCAAGGCCTGGATGCGCGCACGGATCGCCTCGCTGCCTGCCGCCACCACGCTGTAGTCGATCAAACCGACCTTGCGCGACGTCTGCGCCGACAGCACACGGACGAGATTCGGGTCCGTCATCGGCGTGAGCGGATGATGCTGCATGCCCGATTCGTTCAGCAGCACATCGCCCGCAAACAGATAGCCCTTGAAGACCGTGCGCTTGTTGTCGGGAAACGCCGGCGTGGCGATGGTGAAGGCTGTGCCCAGTTGCGCCATCAACGCATCGGTGACGGGGCCGATGTTGCCCTGCGGCGTGCTGTCGAAAGTGGAGCAGTACTTGAAGTAGATCTGCTCGGCGCCTTGCTGCTGCAGCCATTGCAGCGCGGCGAGCGACTGCGCCACGGCTTCCATCGCCGGCAGCGTGCGGGTCTTCAGCGCCACGACCACGGCGTCCGCGTCATCGCGCAACGGCGCGCCCGGAATGCCGATGGTCTGCACCGTGCGCATGCCGGCCCGCACCAGGTTGTTGGCCAGGTCGGTCGCACCCGTGAAATCGTCGGCGATACAGCCCAGTTTGATGCTCATTTCGCCTCCGGCAAAGTAATGCCCGGGAAGATCTTGATGACCGCGCTGTCGTCCTCGCGGCCATGCCCGGCGGTGGACGCCTGCATGAACATCTGATGCGCGGTCGATGCCAGCGGCAGCGGGAATTTGGTGTGCCGGGCGGTATCCAGCACCAGCCCCAGGTCCTTGACGAAGATGTCCACGGCGGACAGCGGCGTGTAGTCGCCCGCCAGCACATGCGCCATGCGGTTCTCGAACATCCAGCTGTTGCCCGCGCTGTGCGTGATGACCTCGTACAGGGCGTCCGCGTCGACGCCTTCACGCAGGCCCAGCGCCATCGCCTCGGCGGCGGCCGCGATGTGCACGCCGGCCAGCAACTGGTTGATGATCTTGACCTTGCTGCCCGCGCCGGCGCGGTCGCCCAGGCGATAAACCTTGCCGGCCATCGATTCCAGCACCGCGCCGCAGGCCTCGTAGGCGGCCGCACGCCCGGCGGTCATCATCGTCATCTGGCCGGCAGCGGCCTTGGCTGCGCCACCGGAAATCGGCGCGTCCAGGTACAGGACGCCCTGCTCGGCCAGCCGCGCTTCCAGCGCGATGGACCAGCTGGGGTCGACGGTAGAGCACATCACAAACACGGCGCCGGCGCGCAAGGCGGCGGCGATGCCGCCTTCGCCATACAGCACGGCTTCGGTCTGCTGGGCGTTGACGACGACGCTGATGACGATGTCGCAGGCGGCGGCCATGTCGGCCAGCGTGGCGCAGGCTACGCCGCCTTGCGCGGCAAAGGCCGCGGCGGCATCGGCGCGGATGTCGTAGACGTGCACGTCATGGCCGGCGCGGCGCAGGCTTTGCGCGATGCCCGCGCCCATGGCGCCCAGGCCGATGACGCCGACGCGGCGTGAAGAAGGTTGCGCAAGGGTCATGTCAGGTCGTCGGCCAGGTAGGCGCGGATGATGTCCGCAAAGTTGTTGTCGCCTTTCAAGCCCAGGCGGGTCGCGCGCGTGGTGTCCCACCGGCCGGGCCAGCTGCCGACAATGCGCTCGACGCGTTCATCGGCTTGCCACGTGATGCGGTCGGCGACCTCGTCGCCCGCCACCTCGCGCAGCGCCTGCGCCATGTCGGCTACCGTGACCGACACGCCGGGCAAGTTGATCGGCGCGCGGTCGGCCACGGCATCGGCCTGCAATTCGCAACCGGCGATCAGCGCCTGGATCGCGCCGCGCGGCGACAGCAGCCACAAGCGCGTATCGGCGCCAACCGGGCAGACGGCCGCTTCGCCGTTCAAGGGTTCGCGGATGATGCCGCTGGCGAACGAAGACGCCGCGGCGTTGGGGCGGCCCGGGCGCACGCTGATGGTGGGCAGGCGCAGCACGCGGCCGTCGACGAAGCCGCGGCGCGTGTAGTCCGCCAGCAGCAGTTCGGCGATGGCCTTCTGCGTGCCGTAAGACGATTGCGGATTCAGCGCCGTGTCGTCGCGCACGGTCTCGGGCAACGCGCCGCCGTACACGGCCACCGAGCTGGTGAAGATCACCCGTGGCTGGTGGCCCAGCGCGCGGCACGTTTCCAGCAAGGCGCGGGACGCGTCCAGGTTGATGCGCATGCCCAGATCGAAATCCGCCTCCGC
>NZ_DBHKZA010000096.1:0-4151 GCF_057314935.1 Achromobacter sp. | reverse complement strand
CCGCCGGTGATCAGGATCTTCATGATGGGATGCTCAATGGTTGGCAAGATAGGGGTGGGCCCAACCCAGCCCGGCAGACGTGCCGGCCTTGGGGCGGTATTCGCAGCCGATCCAGCCGGTATAGCCCAGCGCGTCGATCCGCTCGAACAGGTAGGGGTAGTTCAACTCGCCCAGGTCGGGCTCGTGCCGGTCGGGCACGCCGGCGATCTGGATGTGGCCGATGCCGGCCATGTCGCGCTGCAGCTTCACGGCGATGTCGCCTTCGACGATCTGGCAGTGGTAGCAGTCGAACTGCACTTTCAGGTTGGGTGCGCCGACCTCGGCGCAGATGGCTTGCGCGTCGTCTTGCCGGTTCAGGAAGAAGCCGGGGATATCGCGCGTGTTGATCGGTTCGATCACAACGGTGATGCCGGCCGAGGCCGCCGCGCGCGCCGCGAACGCCAGGTTCTTCAGGTAAGTGTCGCGGTGCGTCGCGCGGTCGTCGTCCGGCCGGATCAGGCCAGCCATCACATGCAGGCTGCGGTTGCCCAACTGGGCGGCGTACTCCAGCGCCTGCTCCACGCCGCGCTGGAACTCGCCTTCGCGGCCGGGCAAGGACGCGATGCCGCGTTCGCCGGCGCCCCAGTCTCCAGGCGGCGCGTTGAACAGGGCCTGCGTCAAGCCGTTGTCCTGCAACCGGGCCTTCAAGTCGGCGGCGGCGAATTCATAGGGGAACAGGAACTCGACGCCGGCAAACCCGTCTTGGGCAGCCGCCTGGAAGCGATCCAGGAAGGCGTGCTCGGCGTACATCATGGTCAGGTTGGCGGCTAGGCGCGGCATGGCGAATCCTTGAGTTCAAACGGTAAACGGCGCGGCGGCATCAGCGGTTGACCAGTTTGGCCGGCGTGAACCAGACCGCGATGGCGCCGATGACCAGCACGGCGGCCAGCACGTACATGCCGGATGCAGTCGAACTGGTCAGGTCTTTCAGGTAGCCGATCATGTAAGGGCTGGCAAAGCCTGCCAGGTTGCCGACCGAGTTGACGATGGCAATGCCTGCGGCCGCCGCGGTACCCGACAGGAAGGCGGTGGGCAGCGACCAGAACAACGGTGCGCACGTCAGCACGCCGGCCGCGGCCATCGACAGGCAGATCAACGACACCACGGTGTTGTCGGCAAAGGACGCCGCCGCGGTGAAGCCCACCGCGCCCGCCAGCGCCGGCACGATCAGGTGCCAACGGCGTTCGCGCCGCTTGTCCGCCGAGTGGCCCAGCAGGTTCATCACGACGATGGCGCAGAGGAACGGGATAGCGCTCAGCAGCCCGATGTTGAAGGCGCCCGTGACGCCGGTCGACTTGATCAGCGTCGGCATCCAGAACGTCAGGCCGTATTGGCCGGCGACGAAGGCGAAGTAGATCAGGCACATCCACCACACGCGTTTGTCCGAAAACACGGCGCGCAGCGAGTGCTTCTGCGTGCCCGTCTGCTTCTGGTCCTGCTCGATCTCGCGGGTCAGTATCTGCTTCTCATCGGCGGTCAGCCATTTGGCGCTGGAGATGCCGTTGTCCAGGTACATGACGGTGACCACGCCGATCAACAGCGCGGGGATGGCTTCGATCAGGAACATCCACTGCCAGCCCTGCAGGCCGTGCGTGCCGTGGAAGGCCTCCATGATCCAGCCGGACAAGGGGTTGCCGAAGATGCCGGCCACCGGAATGGCCGACATGAACAGCGCGATGATCTTGGCGCGGCGGTGGGCCGGATACCAATAGGTCAGGTACAGGATCACGCCGGGGTAGAAGCCCGCTTCGGCCAGGCCAAGGAGGAAGCGCAGGATGTAGAAGCCGGTGGGCGTCTCGACGAACATGAACATGCCGGACAGGATGCCCCACGTGATCATGATGCGCGCGATCCAGATCCGCGCGCCCAGCCGGTGCATGAGCAGGTTGCTGGGCACTTCGAACAGGAAGTAGCCGATGAAGAACACGCCGGCGCCCAGGCCGAACACGGTTTCGCTGAAGCCCAGGTCTTGCGACATCTGCAGCTTGGCGAAGCCGACGTTGACGCGGTCCAGGTACGCGATCACATAGCAAAGCATCAAAAACGGCACCAGGCGCCAGAACACCTTGGCGTACGCGCGGGCGGTCTCGCGGGATTCAGGCTGCGTCGCCGCAGCGGGCGCGGTCGACGCCAATTCCATCGGGGGCATGACAGGTCTCCAAGAGGGTGCGCCGCCGCGATACGCGCAACACGCGTCCGGGCGGCTTTGTACGAATGGGGGAATCTAGTAGCGCGCCCCGAAGGTCGCGCGCAGTTCTTCAATGGCGTCGGCGGCCAGCGGCGCAGGCCGGGGGTCGCTCATCAGCCACAGGCGGGCCGTTTCTTCCAGTTCTTCCAGCGCATAGGAAGCGTGCGCGACCGAGCGTTCCCACACCACCGGGCCCAGGCGCTCGAACAGCGCGCCGCGCACCTGCCCCGCCACCGCAGCGACCTCGGCGGCGGCTTGCGGGTCGCCAGGACGGCGGTAGCCGATCAGCGGAATACGGCCGACCTTCATGACCTGGTAGGGCGTGATGGGCGGCAGCACTTCATCTGGACGCCAGACGCCGGCCAGCGTCAGCGCGACCAGATGCGTGGAGTGCGTGTGAATGATGCCGCGCGACTCGGGGCTGGCGCGGTAGATGCCCTGGTGCAGCACCAGGGTCTTGGAAGGCTTGGCGCCCGAGACCCATTGGCCGTCCAGATCGACCTTGGCCAGTTCGGCGGGGTCCAGCCGGCCCAGGCAGGCGTCAGTGGGCGTGATCAGCCAGCCGTCGTCCAGCCGGGCGCTGATGTTGCCGGCGGCGCCGACGGTGTAGCCGCGGTTGTAGAGGCTGGCGCCGACGACGCAGATCTCTTCGCGGACGCGGGATTCTTCAGTCATGGAACGCCCCTGGCAAGCAGGGGCGCAACCGCAGGCAGACCCGCGGGAAAGCCGACTTCACAACCAGCATGATGACGTGTCTCTTGAATCTAAGTTATCGGGTCATCATACAAATTATGACTTTTGAACGGATACCGGGTAAACCCGTATCTGATGAAAAATTCCGCCGGCTTGCCCGCGTTGGCTACTGCGGCGCCGGTGCGAAACCGCGTCGCGGCGCGCCGGGTGCTGGAAAGCAACCCGGCTGCCGCTGAAGTCGGTGGCCTAGGATTGCGGTTTCGGCAACGCCGACAACATGCGCCGCGACTTCGTCAAGCGCCTGCAGGTAACGCCTGCGGACGACCGCCAGCGCTTCCTGCGGGACGCGTGGGCCTCACTCCAGCACGCGTCCCTTCGTTTCGGGCAGCAGCAGCGCCGTCACGATCACCACGGCGTAGGCCCCGGTGGCGAACGCCCCGATGGCCCAGCCCAGCCCGTGCGTCTGGCTCAAGAAGCCCACCAGGCTGGGGAACAGCGCACCGATGCCACGCCCGAAGTTGTACGCGAACCCCTGCCCCGACGCGCGCACCCCTGACGGGAACAGTTCGGTCAGATAGGCGCCGATTCCGCTGAAGATGCCGGATGCGGCAAAGCCCAGCGGAAAGCCCAGGAACAGCATCTGGCCGTCGGTCAGCGGCAATTGCGTGTAGACGTAGACGCTGACCGTGGACAGCACCGAAAAGATCAACAGGTTGGCGCGGCGGCCCAGGCGGTCGGCCAGATAAGCACCGGCGATGTAGCCGCAGAACGACCCGAAGATGATGACCATCAGGTAGCCGCCCGTGTTCAGCACGGACAGTTGCCGCTCGACTTTCAGGTACGTTGGCAACCACGTGGTGATGGCGTAATAACCGCCCTGCACTCCGGTGCACAGCACGGCGGTGATGACCGTGGTTTTCAACAGCGCGGGCGAGAAGATCGTCCAGAACGATGCGCGGGCCTCGCCGGCGTGCACCTTGGCCTGGGCCCGCTGGAACACCTCGGGCTCGGGCACGTTCTTGCGGATGTACAGCACCAGGAAGGCCGGCAGCACGCCGATCCAGAACAGGCTGCGCCAGGCCCACTCAGCGGGCAGGATGGAGAACGCGACCGTGTACAGGATGGCCGCGACGCCCCATCCGACCGCCCAACCGCTTTGCACGGTGCCAACGGCCTTGCCGCGATGCTCGGCCCGGACGATTTCGCCCATCAGCACCGAGCCCACGGCCCA
>NZ_DBHKZA010000095.1:0-20978 GCF_057314935.1 Achromobacter sp. | reverse complement strand
AGCACGGCTACGGATACCGTCCGCTAGGTGTCAACCTATGGCAGGACGGGTCAGTCTTCGGCCTCGATCCGATGTCGCTCTATCGCAAACAGGCGCTTGCCGCGCAGCGTTCCGTCGGGTTGGGCGATATTGTCCTCATCCGGCCGGTGTCGTTCGCCCTGGTCACGTTCGTGCTGGGCGGCTTCGTGCTGGCCGTGTGCCTGTTCCTGGCGTTCGGCACCTACACCAAGCGCGCCACCGTCGGCGGCCAGCTTGCGCCTGACACCGGCCTGCTCAAGCTCTACGTGCCGCAGGCCGGCGTGGTGCTGGAGCGTCCGGTCCAAGAGGGCCAGCATGTCAACGCGGGCGACGTGCTGTATGTGGTGTCAGGCGATCGGCAAAGCGCGCTGGGCGACACGCAAGAAGCCATCAGCGGGCAGATACGGCAGCGCGAAGACAGCCTGCGCCAGGCCCGCGAGAAGACACTGCTGCTGCAGCAAAGCGAGCATGACACCCTGGCAGCCGGCGTTGGCGGCCTGACCTCGCAATTGGCGGCGATAGACAGCCAGATCGCCGGCCAGCGCAGCCGGATCAAGCTGGCCGAGGACAGTGCCCAGCGTTATCGGAACCTGATGGAAAAGGGCTATCTGTCGCCCGAAGAGTCCGACCAGAAGCGGGCGGAACTGTTGGAGCAGCGCAACCAGCTGCAAGCCCTGCTGCGCGACCGGATCGGCATCGCCATGGACCTGTCCAACCGGAAAGCCACGCTGGCGGACCTGACCCTGCGCCAACAGAACCAGCTGGCGCAGCTGGACCGAGACCTGGCCGGCATGGCGGTGGACCTGACCCAGAGCGAAGCCAGGCGTCGCGTCGTCGTTACGGCGCCCCAGGCGGGCGTGCTGACTGCCGTGACGGCCGAGGTGGGGCAGGCGGTGGATACCCGGCGTCCGCTGGCCGCCATCGTGCCCGACGGCGCGACACTGCTGGTGGAGTTGCTTGCGCCCAGCCGCGCCGTGGGTTTCGTGGCGCCGGGCGATGCGGTGCTGATCCGCCTGGCCGCCTACCCGTATCAAACCTTCGGCCAGCAGCGCGGGGTGGTTCAGACGGTGACGCGCAGCGCGTTGCCGCAATGGCAGATGGACGACGTCGCCGCGGCGCAGAGCGATAAGGAACCGATGTACCGGATCACCGTGTCGCTGGAGACGCCCGCGCGCGGGCCGCAGGGCCAAACACTGGCATTGCGGCCCGGCATGCGGCTGGAGGCGGATCTGCTTCAGCAAACGCGACCCTTGTACCAATGGGCGTTCGATCCCGCCTACCGATTGTCGGGGAAACTGTGACCATGCTTGAACGCCTGACGTTGGGCGTCAAACGGCGGGTGCCAAGGCTCCTGCAAACCGAGGCCGCTGAATGCGGCCTGGCATGCGTAGGCATGGTGGCCGGGTTCCATGGGCATCACCAAAGCCTGGCCAGCCTGCGCGGCCGCTTTCCGGTGTCGCTCAAAGGCGCCACGCTGGCGACGCTGATCCATGTGGCCGGCCAGCTTGGGCTGGCGTCCAGGCCGGTCAAGGCGGGCCTGGGCGCGCTAAGCAAACTGAAGCTGCCCTGCATCCTGCATTGGGAATTCAACCACTTCGTGGTGCTGACCGACATCAATGCGCGATCGGCCACGCTGATCGATCCGGCCTCGGGCATCCGGAAATGCGCCATCAGCGAGCTGTCGGCGTCATACACCGGCGTGGCGCTGGAGCTTTGGCCCACGCCGGACTTCGTGACGGCCAACGAGAACAAACCCGTGCGGCTGCGCGAACTGACGGGGCGCGTCACGGGGCTGGGGGCGGCGTTTTCGCAAGTGATGCTGCTGGCGCTGGCGCTGGAAGTGCTGACGGTGGTGCAGCCGTTCTTTCTGCAGTGGGTCGTGGACCACGTGCTGAACACCGGCGATCGCGACCTGCTGACCACGCTGGCGCTGGCCTTCGGCCTGCTGATGGTGATGCTGCAGCTGACGTCGGTCGCGCGCAGCTGGATGCTGATGTTCATGGGCACGACGCTGAACCTGCAATGGCGCAGCAACGTCTTCACGCACCTGCTCCGGCTGCCGGTCGGCTATTTCGAAAAGCGGCACCTGGGCGACATCGTGTCGCGCTTCGGCGCCATCGACACCATTCAGCGCACCGTCACCACGTCGTTCCTCGAGGCGGTGCTGGACGGCATCGTCATGGTGATCACGCTGGTGCTGATGTTCCTGTACAGCCCGCCGCTGGCGTGGATCGCCGTGGGCGCGATGACGTTGTACGGCGTGGCGCGCTGGTCGGGCTATGCATCCCTGCGCTATGCCACGGAAGAGCACATCATCCACGCCGCGAAAGAGCAGTCGCACTTTCTGGAAACGGTGCGCGGGGTCAAGGCCATCAAGCTGTTCCAGCATCAGAACGACCGGCGTTCGCGTTGGCTGGCGCTGCTGGTCAACGAAATCAACGCGGATCTGCGTGTGCAGAAATGGGCGCTGTTCTTTCGCACCTTCAACGGCCTGCTGTTCGGGTTGTCGTCCATCGCGATCCTGTGGCTGGGGGCGCGGCTGGTGCTGGACGGCCAGTTCACCGTGGGCGCGTTGCTGGCGTTCATCGTCTACAAGACCTTGTTCGATAAGCGCGTGGCGGCGCTGCTGGACAAGTTCGTCGAGGTGAAGATGTTGCGGCTGCAAGGCGAGCGCCTGGCCGACATCGTCCGCGAGGCGCCGGAGCCGATCGACGAGATGCCGCGGGGGGATGGCGCCGTGACGCGCTCGCCGGCCATCGAAGTGCGCAATCTGCGCTTTCGCTACAGCCCGCAAGAACCCTACGTGCTCGATGACATCAGCCTGCGCATCGAGCCCGGAGAATCCGTCGCCATCACCGGTCCGTCGGGGGGCGGCAAGACGACGCTGATCAATATCCTGCTGGGCATCCTGACGCCGACCGAAGGCGAGGTGCTGGTCGATGGGGTGCCGGTGCGCGGGATGGGGGCGGCCGCCCTGCGCCGGATGGCCGGCACCGTGTTGCAGGACGATGTGCTGTTCGCCGGCTCCATCGGAGAGAACATCAGTTTCTTCGACCCGCAGTACGACCCCGATCGTGCCAGGAAATGTGCGGAAATCGCCGCCATACACGACGACATTTGCGCAATGCCCATGGACTACAACACGTTGGTGGGAGACATGGGAACGGTGCTGTCGGGCGGGCAGAAGCAACGCGTGCTGCTGGCGCGCGCGCTATACAAGCAGCCGGCGATGCTGTTCCTGGACGAGGCGACGAGCCATCTGGACATCACCCGGGAACGGGTGGTCAATCTTGCGATCGCCAAGCTCGACATGACGCGCGTGATCGTGGCGCACCGGCCCGACACCATCGCCGCGGCGGGGCGCGAAATCGCGCTCGCAGGCGGCAAGATCGCCTCGGACAGCGGTGCGCTCAGGTCGGCTTGCCGAACACGCCGCCGCGCCGAGCCACGAGTGTCGCCTGTGTTCGATTAAGCACGCCCAGCGTGGCCAGGATGGCCGATACATGCGTCTTGACGGTCTTCTCCGTCATGTTCAGCCGTTCGGAGATTTCCTTGTTGCGCAAGCCGTCGCAGATCAACCGCAAGACTTCGCTTTGCCGCGGCGTCAAGGTGCGCAACAGGGCGGCGTCATCGGGCGAACGTGTCGGCGTGCCTCCGGCAGACGGCAGGCGGGGCGCGTCTGTCGCATTGATCGCTTGCAGGGCGGCGGTCAATTCCTGGCAACTGGCGGACTTGTTCAGGAAGCCCCGTGCGCCGGCCTCCATGGCGCGGCGTTCGTCTTCGGGGTCCTGCGAGGCGGAAAGCACCAGCACCCGCAGTTGCGCGCGCCGCTGGCGCAGGCGCTTCAAGAGCTCCGCGCCGGCCATGTCCGGCAGGTAGTAATCCATGATGACGTTGCCGATGTCGGTGTGGCGGTCCAGGACCGCCAGGGCCTCCTGGCCGCTGGCGGCGGGATGCACCGCCAAGGCGGGCATGGCGTGCGCCAGCGCCATGACCAGCGCCTCGCGGAACATCGCGTGGTCATCGACAAGCAGTACGGCGTTCATTCGGCGTCTCCGTTCTAGGGTCTTGCAGCGGCGTCTTGCAGCAGCGCCGTCACGCGTTCACGCAATGCCAGCACTTGCACCGGCTTATGCAATAAGGGAATGCCGCGGACGGCGGCTTCGGCCAGCCGTGCGGGATCGGTGTCGCCGCTGACCAGCAGGGCGGGCAGATCGGGATCGTTGTATTCCTCGCGCAGCCGCTCGATCACATGAATGCCGGTTTCGTGTTCGCGCAGGCGATAGTCGCTGACGATCAGGGCAGGGCGTTCGGCCAGCGGCAGCACGCGCTCGAACAGGGCCTTGCCGCTGGTCGCCGCGATGACACGGCATCCCCAGCTTTCAAACAGCATGGTCAGCCCGGCCAGATTCTGGGCGTCGTCGTCCACCAGCAGCGCCAGTTGCCCGTGCAGGCCGGCTTGCTGACCCGCAGGCGGGCTAGACGCCCGGGCGGCGTCAGGGACTGAAGGGGCGGTGTCAACCGCGCTGGACTCGGGAACGGTCACCATGAACACCGTGCCGCGGCCTTCCTCGGAGCGCAACGCCAACGCATGGCCCAGCAGCCGCGCCGTGCGGCGGACAATGGCCAGGCCCAGCCCCAGGCCCTTGCTGCGGTCGCGCTCCGGATTGGCCAACTGGTGGAATTCCCAAAAGATCCGTTCCTGCTCGGCCTTGGGTATGCCAGGCCCGTTGTCCCAGACTTCGATACGCAATTGGCCGGCCGCGCGACGGCAACCGACCAGCACACGGCCACCGGCCGTATGCATGATCGCGTTGCTGATCAGGTTGCGCAGGATGCGTTCCAGCAGCACCGGGTCAGAGAACACGGTAGCCGAACACGCGCGCACCCGCAGCGACATCCCTTTTTCCCGGGCCTGCGGCGCATATTCGGTGCGCAACTGGTGCAGCAACGGGTTGATGGGAAACCCCTGCCAGCGCGGGTCGATGACGCCCGCGTCCAGCCGCGACAGGTTCAGCAGGGCATCAAACAGGTGACCCATGGCAGAGATCGCGCTTGCGATGTTGTCCACCAGGTACCGGCCGTGGCGCGACAGGGGCTCGCTGGTCAAGAGGCCCAGGAACAGGTTCACCGCATGGACGGGCTGGCGCAAGTCATGGCTGGCGGCGGCGAGGAAGCGGGATTTTTCCAGGTCGCTGCGTTCGGCGGCGGTCTTCTCCAGGCGCACCTGTTCCAGCAGCGCCAGGTTTTCATAGCCCAGCCGCAAGGCGTCCAGGTGCGTGCGGTTCATGCGGTGGATGAAGGCCAGGGTGGCCACCAGGTACGCCAGTCCGCCCGTCACCAGCGCCAGGTGGATGGCGGACGGTTGCACGGCCAGCGCGATGAACATGGGCGCAAAGGCCGGCACCTCGAACGCGTACATCACCGGCAGCAGCATGTAGTTCGAATAGATGGCGCCCGTGCCCAGGCCAAACAGGATGACGATGAAGAACAGCTGGTACTCCAGCGGCACGAAGAAGGTCCAGTAGGCGAACGGCAGGCCCCACAGGATGCCCGAGCACAGATTGCCTGCCAGCATGCGCCGGACCCATCGCCGGGCCGCCGTCGGGTCGGCGCGACGGCGGTCGTATGCGACCATGGCGGCCAGCCGCAGCGCGCCCACCGCGAGTGTCGCGCCAATCCACCACAGGACTTCATGCCGCGGCAATACGCCGTCCAGGGCGTAGGCCGAGAAGCAGGCGCTGACCAGCGATCCGGCCAGCGCAAAGGGAAAGCTGCGGCGCAGGGCGTCCACCTGCACCTGATGGATGCGGGCGGCGTGCGATGAGGCGGGCGGGGTAGCGGAAGGAGACGGGCCGATAGAGGGCTGCACGGGTCTTGGGGGCTTCGCGCGGGATGGGCCTGTACCGGGAAAGATCCCGGTTCGGAACGTGGCCGGATTTTAGACCGATTGCGCCGCGGCGGGGCGCAATTGCAGCACAGCGGTCAACACGGTCTTGCCCGGTGCGGACGAGATGTCCAGCGTCCCGTGCACGCGGGCGATGCGGGCGTGCATGCTGCGCATGCCGACGCTGACCCCGGCCTGCCGCACCGCCGCCACGTCGAAGCCGGCGCCGTCGTCTTCGATCCGCAGGTGCAGCTGGTCGGGCTCCGGCTGCTGCAGTTGCAGCCGCACCCGGCGCGCGCGGCTGTGCTTGACCACATTGGTCAGGGCTTCCTCCACCAGCCGGGTCAGCGCCAGGCATTGCAAGGGGGAGGGCGGCATCGTCCATTGCGGCGGGAATTGCCAGCTGGAATCCAGGTCCAGCTCATCGAACAACTGCACGAAGCGGTGGCGCAGCGGGGCTGCCCACTCTGGAGGCGTCAGCGGGACTTTGACGCCCGCGCTGGAGCCGCTGTCGATCGTTTGGCGCAGGTCGTCGCGCAGCAGTTTCAGCATGGACAGGAATTGCTGGCCGTGCAGCGGCGTCCTGGCCTGTTCCACCATCGCCATCATGCGCACCAGCGATCCGCCCAGCCCGTCATGCAGGTCGTGCGCGATCTGCAGCCGTTCCTGCAGCCGGGTGTTGCTCATGGCCAGCGCGTGCTCGCGCTCCAGCGTGGTGGCCAATTCCGTGCGCGCCTGCGCGATGCCATCGGCCAGTTCGTGGTTGAAGCGTTCAATGCGGCGCACGTTTCGCGCATGGCGCAATCCCAGGATCGCGGACATGCAGAGGGTGACGGCGATGCTGGAGTACGACGTGTAGGTCGGCCCGGGACCGATCAGTTTCATCAGCCGCAGCAGATCGTGGATGATGACCACGAAGACGATCAGCAGACAGGCCGCCAGCATGCGCTGTTCGGGTCGCCGGGTACGCCATGCGTGCACGCAGAACTGCAGGCAATTGGCGAGGAAAATGGCGGCGCTGCCCAAGATGGCCCCCCTCAGCAGCGAGGGCAACGCGGTGTCGGGCGTGATCGCCAGCAGGGCCAGCATCGCGGCCGCGGCCCCCCACAGCACGCGTTCGGTGCGCGGCAGAAACCGTTCGCTGAAGCGCCAGGTGAACAGGCAGAAGCAGGCCGTATACAGCACGAGCGCCATGGAATTAGCGCGGGCCGCCATGAGGGTGCTCGCGAACGGCCAGGGACTGGTCGCCAGCACGTTGGCGATGAACAGCACCCAGAACAACGCCATGAGCGCGTACCAGCCGTAAGTGGTCTGTTCGCGGCGGACGATCCAGATGCAGAAGAACAGGGCGCCCAGGACGGCGGAGATGATCAGGTTCAGGACGTAGAGGGTGCGGTTGCTCCACCACAGATCGTCCTGGAGCGTCTGCATGGCCTGCGATTCGCCCAGATGCACCGGGCCCAGGCCGGGCGTCTGCTGCGCCACGCCGACCACGCGCAGCCAGAGGGTGTTCACGCCGTCGTGCAGCAGGGCTTCGGGCAGGCGCCAATAGCGCGGCATGTTCCAGCTGCGCGACAAGGGTTCGGTCAGGTGCGCGTCGCGCCAGATCAGTTCGTCGTTGATGAAGACTTCGCCGGCCATGACCACGGATTCCAGCGTCAGGCCCACCGGTCCGCGTTGCTCGCCGGGGCATTGGCGTTGCCAATCGATGCGGTACCAGACCGTGCCGCTGTAGTCCGGCCATCGCTTCGCCCAGTCGTCGGGCAGCGTGACGGGCTGCCAGGGCGATGCGTCAGGCCGGCTGCCGTCGGCCGCGCCCTGGGCGGCTGCGATGGACAGCAACTGGACCGTGCAGGCGGTAGGGGTCGCAGGCGCGCAGAGCGCCGGTGCCGCGAACAGCGCCAGCCAGCAGGCAAGCAGCCATCTCAGTCCAGCAAGCCGCGCGAGCGCGCGGCATGGACCGCCCGCGTGCGCGAGGACACGGCCAGTTTGCGGTAGATGTGCTTGATGTGGCATTCGACGGTGTAGCGCGACAGGAAGAGCTGCTCGGCGATTTCGCGATTGGCAAGCCCTTCTGCCACCAGGCGAAGGATCTGGCTTTCGCGGGGGCTTAGTATCTCACCGCTTGCCGTGTCGGGTTGCTCCGTAGGCCGGGGGCGCAGTTCGTCGATGATGCGGCGGGCGACAAAGGGGTCGATCGGCGCCCCGCCACGCAGCACGCTGCGCAACGACAGCGAGACCTCCAGGTCGTCGCGTTCCTTGAGCACATAGCCCGTGGCGCCGGCCCGCAAGGCAGCCAGGATCGCGTCTTCCGTGCACCAGGCGGAAATGACCAGGATGGCCAGGCCGGGGTCGGCCGCGTGCATCTCGGCGATCAGATCGATGCCGCTGCCGTCGGGCAGGCCCAGGTCCACCAGCGCCAGGGCGACCGGCTGGTTGGTCAGACAGGCGCGCGCTTCAGCCAGGGATCCGGCATGCACCAGGGCATCGGGCTGATAGCCCAGTTGCAGCAGCAGGCCCTCCAGCCGCCGGCGGACCAGCGGTTCGTCTTCCACCAGCAGCACCGGGGCGGGCAGGGTGAGCTCGGGAGTTTGCGCGGTGGAGGACATAGGTACGGGGGAGGGAAGACCGGGAAGGGCAGGATCGCCCGATTCTAATTGTGAGGGCGCCAGTGCCAGGGCGGCTATCCCTGGAAACAGGTAATTGACGAAAACTCTAGGGTTTACCCCTAAAGTCCCGACCCGCCATGCCGTAAGCCCATCGTGGCTGCCGGTTTTCGCCAGCGGGCCGCAGACCCGTGTCCTCCGATATGGGCAATGGCTGAAAAAAGGCAGGCATGAAGATTACCTCGTTGCGCAACAGGATCCTGTTGATTACTTGCTTTACCGTTGTCGGTGCCCTGGTCCTCTCGGGGATCACCACCTACCAGATCGTCCGCAGCAACATGATGGCGACGATCTCGGGCAACCTGGACGCCATTGCCGCCGGCAATGCCAGCGCCATCGAACGCTGGTCCGAGGACAAGGCCCAGGCGGTCGTCGCCACCGCGGCCGTGGTGGAAAAAGGCGATCCGCGCGGCCTGACCAAATTGATGGGCGAAACCAACGGCTTCCCCATTTCAACCATCGGCTGGTCCGACAAGACCTTTTTCTCGACCACGCAGGTGGCGGCCGACTATGACCCCACGGCGCGCCCCTGGTACAAGAGCGCGGTGGCGGCCGGCAAGCTGACGGTCACCAAGCCGTACGGCGATTCGGGCACGGGCAAGCTCTACGTGGCGTTCACTACGCCGATGATCCGCGGCGGCCAGACGACTGGGGTACTGAGCGGCGCGGTGCCGCTGGACGGCATCCAGAGCATCATCCGCGCCATCCGGCCCACGCCGTCCAGCCTGGCCTTCGTGGTGGCGACCGACGGGCAGGTCATTGCGCACGTGAACGACAAGCTGGCGCTTAAGCCTTCCACCGACGTGGCGCCTGAACTGACGCCCGCCGCGCTGTCGGCCATGTCGCGCGACGGCGCCGAGCCCCTCGCGGTCAACCTGGACGGGGTGCCGAAGCTGCTGAAAGTCCGCCGCATTCCGGGTACGGACTGGTCGCTGGCGATCGCGCTGGACAGCGCCGAGGCCACGGCCGGCCTGGCGCAGGTGCTCAACGCCACGCTGATCTCGTTGGTGGTGCTGACGCTGTTGGCGGTCGCGATCGCCAGCGTGGTGACGTCCCGCGCGTTCAAGCGCCTGTCGGCCGTGCGCGACGCGATGGACACCATCGGCTCCGGCGACGGCGACATGACGCATCGCCTGGAGGTCGTGGGCCATGACGAAGTGGCGCAGATCTCGTCGTCGTTCAACGCGTTTGTCGACAAAATAAGCACTGTGATGCTGGAGGTGCGCACGGGCGTGCATTCGATGTCGGCCGCCACCCGCGAGATCGACATGGGCAACCGCGATCTCTCGCAACGCACCGAGACGTCGGCAGGCTCCTTGCAGGAAACCTCGTCGGCGCTCACGCAACTGACTTCCAGCGTGCGTCAGACGGAAGAGGCCGCGCAACACGCCACGCGCCTTGCTACGGAAGCCAGTTCGGCGGCCGAGCGCGGCGGGCTGGTCGTCACCGACGCGGTGACGACGATGAGCGCGATTTCGCAGTCGTCGCAGCGCATCACGGAAATCATCAGCGTGATCGACGGCATCGCCTTCCAGACCAACATCCTGGCGTTGAACGCGGCCGTGGAAGCGGCGCGGGCCGGCGAGCAAGGCCGCGGCTTTGCCGTGGTGGCAGGTGAAGTCCGTACCCTGGCCCAACGCAGCGCGGCGTCGGCGCAGGAAATCCGGACGCTGATCCAGGCGTCGGTCGAAAACGTCAAGAGCGGCACCGAACGCGTGCAGGCCGCCGGTTCGACCATGAGCGAGATCGTCGAAGGCATTTCGCGCGTGCAGCGCCTGGTGACCGAGATCCACGGCGCAATGACCGAGCAAAGCGTCGGCATCAGCCAGATCGACCGCAGCGTGGCGGACATGGACCAGGCGACGCAGCAGAATGCGGCGCTGGTGGAGGAATCCGCCGCAGCCTCGGCCATGCTCAGCGACCAGGCGCGCGTGCTGGCCGATACGGTGGCGCTGTTCAAGCTGCGTGGTGACGCCCACGGCTCGGCGTCCCGCATGCTGGCCTTGCCGCCGGCCGCGCCCGCCTACTGAGGCCGGTCCTCAGTGTCCAGCGCCGCCCGCCTTGGCCAGCGGGCGGGAGTTGCCTGTCAGCCCGGTTGGCCGCAGAATCTGCGAAGCCCAAGGACTGAACAGAGGACCCAAGATGGTTGAGCACGCCGCGCCCGCGCCCGAAAGTTGCCTGATCCCGACCGGGCAGGGGCGGATCCACGCCCGGTATTGGCCGGGTGGCGCCGACGCGCCGGCCGGCGCGCCGATCGTCCTGCTGCACGACTCGCTGGGATGTGTGGACCTGTGGCGCGATTTTCCGGCCAAGCTGGCCCTTGCCACCGGGCGGGCGGTCATCGCCTACGACCGGCTGGGCTTCGGCAAGTCGGACCCCCACCCCGGCCGCTTGCGGCCGGATTTCGTCGGCAGCGAGGCCGGTGACGCCTTCGCCGCGCTGGCGGCGCACTTCGACCTGACCCGTTTCATCGCATTCGGCCATAGCGTCGGGGGCGGAATGGCCGTGTCGATCGCCGCGGCCTATCCTGGACGTTGTCGCGGCGTCATCACCGAGTCCGCGCAGGAATTCGTCGAGGACCGCACGCTGGAAGGCATCCGCGTGGCTGGCGAGCAATTCAAGGATCCTTCCCAACTGGACCGCCTCAAGCGCTATCACGGCGAGAAGGCGCAATGGGTGCTGGACGCCTGGGTGCAGACCTGGCAATCGCCCGAATTCGCCGACTGGAACCTGGACGCGGTCTTGCCCCGCGTAACCGTGCCGCTTCTGGCCATCCATGGCGAAAACGACGAGTACGGATCCATGCGCCATCCCGAAAAGCTGGTGGCGCTGGCCGGCGGCGGGGCAGAAATGCTGCCCATGCCCGGATGCGGCCACGTGCCGCACCGCGAGCGCGAACACGCGGTGCTGGACGCGGTGCGCGGTTTCATGCGCCAGCCTGGCATTTGACCCGATCGGGCGCTTCCCGTTGCGTCTCGCCCCTTAATTTTCTGGACGTTCTGCCGTTAGGACTAGGAGAAATCCCGATAAATCTGGGCAGGCCTTGCCCCCGCGCTGGGACGACATCACTACCATGACCGCCATCAGTTCGTCCGGAGGGCTGCAGAGCTTCCTCCCGTTCAATACCGCCAACACCGTCGTGCGTACGCCCGAGGCCACGCCGGCGACCGTCGCGTCCGCGTCGGCCCGCGTCGCGCTGGGCCCGCCGGCATCGGCTGCCAATTCCACCCTCTACACCCAGACGGGCGAGATCGACGATCCCCTCTCGGCGTTGATGACCCGGAACGTGCGCGCGGGTGCCGCCGGCAACGCGTTCCAGGACCTTGGCGCGGCGTTGCTGGGCCGGCTCCGGACAGACGGCGGCAACTATGGCCAGTCGGTGACGGCGCCCGGTGTGCCGTCGCAAACGGCATCGGAAGGCGCGTTGCAATCCCGGCTGCGCCTGCAGGCTGACAATACGGTCTCATTGCGGATCGCCACGGCCAGCGGGGCCAAGGTCGAGATTTCCCTGGCGCGGGGCCAGGAAGGCCTGGCGGTGCAGATCGACGTGACCGACGGTTCGCTGACCGAGGACGAGCGCAATGCGATCGCGGCCCTGTCCGGCGCCTTCGAAGATGCGCTGGACGGGCTGTCCCAGGTGCCGCCACGGCTGGATATCGCCGGCCTGGCGGATGTGGGCGCGTCCGTCCTGTCGTCGGTGAACCTGCGCGCAGTCACCCGTGCCGACGGCGTGGCGGTGCAGACCATTGAATTCCAGGCCGACAGCGGACAGCGGTCGGTGACGTATTCGGGACCGGCTGGCGAGGTCAGCGTCAATGTCGACCTGAGCAAGCCCGCCACCTTCGGCACGGCCGAGCAGCAGGCGGCGGCGCTCAGCAAGGCGTTGCTGCAGTTCGACAGCGCGCAGCGCCGCGGCAACGGCGATGAGGCGCTGATGGCCATGTTCAAGAACGCCTTTTCGGCCGTGCATGGCAGTTATGGCGCGGCGTTGGCCGAACGGTCGCAGCCGGCAGGCACCATCGCCCGCGTGCCGGCCTCGGAATCCCACCGGGCCTTGCTGTCCGGCTTGGCGGACTATTCGGCGTCGATCAAACAGGAATCGAAGGGCGGCAACCCCGCCCGTCCGGAAGAAGTCGACGGGTTCTCGATGCGGGTGTCGCAAGACAGCAAGGTCACGGGGCGCGCCGGTTCCAACCTGGCGATTACGCAGGACCAGCAGTCCGCGCTTGACGCCAGCTTCCACAAGTCCCTGTCGCCGCACGAAACCCTGGCGCTGAGCACGGAGAAGTCCTCCCAGAACTATCTCTACTACCAGGTCAAGGATTCCACCAGCAGCCGTACCGACCTGGCGTACGAGCGCGGCGGGTTGGCCTCGGCGTCGGTGACCCACTCGCGCAACCTGTCCATGCAGATATCGAAGTTCGTGGGCGGCGAGCGGGTGGAATACTCCGTCATTCCCACGGTCGATACGGTCAAGCACGATCTGCTGCCCATGCTGCGCGCGGCGCAGCTGGACGGGCAGGAAGCAGACAGCCGGCAGCCGCGCGACCAGACCGAGGCGATCCTGCGCCGCAGGTACCATGACCTGGCGAATTCGGTGGCGGCGCTGAACCAGAGGTGAAACGCCGCCGTTCGCGGCGTCCATTACTATTCCTGGCATGAGCCAGCGAAAGAACTCCGCCAAGCCGCGCGCCGACGCCTGCATCCGCGTCCGAGGCGCGCGCGAGCACAATCTGAAGAACGTGGATGTGGACATCCCGCGGGATGCGCTGGTGGTGTTCTCCGGCGTGTCGGGATCGGGAAAGTCGTCGTTGGCCTTCGGCACGCTGTACGCCGAAGCGCAGCGGCGCTACCTGGAGTCCCTGTCGCCCTATGCCCGGCGGCTGATCGACCAGGTCGGCGTGCCCGATGTGGACGCCATCGACGGCTTGCCGCCGGCCGTGGCGCTGCAACAGCAGCGCGGCACGCCCAACGTGCGTTCCACGGTAGGCAGCGTCACCACGCTGTCCAGCATGTTGCGCATGCTGTATTCGCGTGCCGGCACGTATCCGGCGCGCCAGCCGATGCTGTACGCCGAAGATTTTTCGCCCAACACGCCGCAGGGCGCTTGCCCCAATTGCCATGGTCTGGGCTACGTCTATGACGTGACCGAACAATCCATGGTGCCCGATCCGTCACTGACCATCCGGGAGCGCGCCATCGCGTCGTGGCCGCCGGCATGGCACGGGCAGAACCTGCGCGACATCCTGGTCACGCTGGGATATGACGTGGACAAGCCTTGGCGCGACCTGCCCAAGAAAGCCCGTGACTGGATCCTCTACACGGATGAGCAGCCGACGGTGCCCGTCTACGCGGGCTTCACGCCGGCAGAGACCCGCGCCGCATTGCGCCGCAAGCAGGAACCCAGCTATATGGGCACCTACACGGGGGCGCGGCGCTATGTGATGCACACGTTCGCCACCACGCAGAGCGCCATGATGAAAAAGCGGGTGGCGCGCTTCATGACCGGTGCGCCGTGCCCGGTATGCGATGGCCGGCGCTTGAAGCGCGAAGCGCTGTCGGTCAAGTTCGCGGGGCTGGACATCGGCACGCTGTCGCGGCTGCCGCTCACCCGCATCGCGCAAGTTCTGGCGCCGGCGGCCAGCGGCCACGCAGACGGGGCGGCGGCCGACGGTGCGCGCCATGTCGCCGCGCAACGCATCGCCCGTGATCTGGTCGAGCGCATCGGGACCTTGCAGGCGCTGGGCCTGGGATATCTGGCGATGGACCGTTCAACGCCCACTTTGTCTCCCGGCGAGTTGCAGCGGCTGCGGCTGGCGACCCAGATCCGATCCAACCTGTTCGGCGTGGTGTATGTGCTGGACGAACCGTCTGCCGGCCTGCATCCTGCGGACGGACAGGCGCTGCACCGCGCGCTGGACCAGTTGAAAGCGGCGGGCAACACGCTGTTCGTGGTGGAGCACGACCTGGACACGTTGCGCCGTGCCGACTGGCTGGTGGATGTGGGACCCGGCGCGGGGCAGCATGGCGGGCAGGTGCTGTACAGCGGCCCGCCCGAGGGCCTGCGAAAAGTCGGGGCGTCGCTGACCGCCCGGTATCTGTTCGACCGCGCGGCCACGCTCCGCCGGCCGCCGCGGGAACCGTCGGCATGGCTGTCCTTGCGCGGCATCCACCGCAACAACCTGCATGGCCTGGATGCCCGCTTTCCGCTGGGCGCGTTCACGGCCGTCACGGGCGTATCGGGATCCGGGAAATCCAGCCTGGTCAGCCAGGCCCTGGTTGAGCTGATCGGCGAACATCTGGGCCACGAACCCGCCGTGGAGGAAACCGAAGGCGATCTACCCCAGCCCGACGCGCTGCCGCGCACGACGGGCCGCATCCACGCGGGCGCCGACGCCATCAAGCGGCTGGTGAACGTGGACCAAAAGCCCATCGGCCGCACGCCACGGTCCAATCTGGCGACCTACACGGGCCTGTTTGACCACGTCCGCAAACTCTTCGCCGCGACCCGCGCGGCCAAGGCCCGCCGGTACGGCGCCGGCCGTTTTTCGTTCAACGTGGCCCAAGGCCGCTGCGAGACCTGCGAGGGCGAGGGTTTCGTCCATATCGAACTGCTGTTCATGCCCAGCGTCTATGCGCCGTGCCCGACCTGCCATGGCAGCCGCTATAACGCGAAGACGCTGGAAATCGAATGGAATGGCCGCAACATCGCGCAGGTGCTGGCGATGACGGTTGACGAGGCGCTGGCGTTCTTCCGGGACGAACCCGTGGTGCAACGCCCCTTGGCGCTGCTGCACGAGATCGGGCTGGGCTATCTGCGCCTGGGGCAGCCGGCCACCGAACTGTCCGGCGGCGAGGCGCAGCGCATCAAATTGGCCACCGAGCTGCAGCGCAGCCAGCGCGGCAACACGCTCTACGTGCTGGACGAGCCCACCACCGGCCTGCATGCCGCGGATGTGGATAAACTGATGGCGCAGTTGCACGGCCTCGTGGACGCCGGCAACACCGTCGTGGTCGTCGAGCACGACCTGCGCGTGGTCGCGGGCAGCGACTGGATGATCGACGTCGGCCCGGGCGCGGGCGAAGAAGGCGGCCACATCGTCGCCGAAGGCACCCCGCAGGCTGTCAGCGCGGCCGGTGTCGGCGTGACGGCGCCATTCCTTCAAAAACTGTTTCAAGAGTCTGTATGAGCCTTACCTACCGGTCCGCCATCCCTGAAGACGCCGCCGCCTGCATCGTGCTGCGCGGCCTGACCCGCGAGAACGCCGTGACCGAAGCCGAACTGGCTGACGCCGGGATCACGCAGGAGACCTGGGGCGCGGGCATCGAATCCGGGCTGTATCCGGGCGTGGTCGCATTGGACGGCGGCAAGTTGGCCGGCTATTGCTTCGGCCATCGCGACACCGGCGAAATCGTCGTGCTGGCGCTGTTGCCCGAATACGAAGGGCAGGGCGTCGGCAAGACCGTCCTGGGCATGACGGCGGCCGGGCTGCGCGAGCGCGGCTTCGCGCGCTTGTTCCTGGGCTGCGCCACCGACCCCGCCATGCGGTCCTACGGCTTCTATCGCCATCTGGGATGGCGTTCGACGGGCACGTTCGACGCGGCGGGCGACGAGGTGCTGGAATTCCTTTTCTGATCCGGCGGCCCGCTAGGGCTACTGCTCGTGCTCCAGCGTCGTCTGCATTCGTTCCATGCTTTCCTGGCTGACCTGGATCACGCCGCTGCCGGGTTGGTCGATGTCCACGATGAATGTCAGCACCAGCGAGATCAAGGCCGCGAACAGGCCGGTCGAGGTCAAGCGCCTGCGCCCGTGCAGGCCGGTGCCGTAGGCGATGAAGGCCACGGCGCCCGCGCTGACGATGAACAGCAGATAGAACACCGGTTCGGGCACGTGGTTCTCCAGGGCCACCCGGCGTTTTTCGTTGACCTGGGCCATCTCGTTGATCGCCTGGATGAACATGATCGTGGAAATCGCGGGCGGATTGTCGGCCGTGCTGGCCGCGATGGCGCGGATCTGGCGTTCGATGCGCCGCGTGGTGGCGTTGGCGGCGTCGAAGCGGGGCGCGTCGTTTTCGGCATCGTGCAGTTCCAGCGCAGCCTTCGTGTACTCCAGCAAGAGCCTGGGGACCTGTTCGCGGGCCGAAGGCGCGATCAACTGAGAGCGCCAGTACGCGTTGCCGATGGCATTGGCTTCTTCCAGCACCAGGTTCTTGCGCGCTTCGAAGCGGGTGACCGACATGGCGAAGGTGAACCCGAGCAGCAGGGCCAGCAGGCCGAGAAGGGCGGTCTGGAGTGCGGTGATGTGCGTCTTGTGGGATTCGTCCGCCGGCCTGCGCTGCGTGCGCCCCAGGCGAAAGCAGAGCTCGATGATGCCCAGGAAGACCAGGACGCCGATGAAGAACAGGTAGGATTCGTCGAAATTCCTGAGCATGGCGCCTCCCCTCGCGGACAGGCCAGCGTATGCGGATTGTGGCAGGGAGGCAAGCTGCCGGATGCCCGGGGTCTGTCAGCGAAACGCCAAGTTCTTGGGGTAAGGTGTCGGTTCCCCATTAAGACCCCGCACGGAGCAGAACTTGAAAACCCGCAAACTCGGCCGTACCGACCTGGATGTCAGCCTGATTGGATTGGGCACCATGACCTGGGGCGAACAGAACACCGAGGCCGAAGCGCATCAACAACTGGACTACGCGCTGTCGCGCGGCGTCAATCTGGTCGACGTGGCCGAGATGTATCCGGTGCCGCCCAAGCCAGAAACCCAAGGCCTGACCGAAACCTATATCGGCACCTGGCTGGCGCGCACCAAGCGCCGCCAGGACATCGTGCTGGCCAGCAAAGTGGCCGGCCCCGTGCGCGACCCCAAGCGCCCCGGCCACATCCGCGACGGCAAGACCTTCCTTGACCGCAAGAACCTGACGGCCGCCCTGGACGCCAGCCTGAAGCGGCTGCAGACGGACTATCTGGACCTGTATCAGCTGCACTGGCCCGACCGCACCACCGCCACGTTCGGCCAACTGAACTACCCCTGGGTCGAAGACGACCACACCGTGCCGATCGAGGAAACGCTGTCGGTCCTGCAGGACTTCGTGCGCGCCGGCAAGGTGCGCCACGTGGGGGTGTCCAATGAAACGCCGTGGGGCGTCTCCCAGTTCCTGCGCCATGCCGACACCCAGGACCTGCCGCGTATCGTATCGATCCAGAACGCGTACAGTCTCTTGAACCGCGTCTTCGAAATCGGCCTGTCGGAATTCACGCACCATGAGGGCGTGGGTCTTCTGGCCTACTCGCCGCTGGCGATGGGCATGCTTTGCGGCAAGTACCTGAACGGCGCCCGCCCGGAAGGCGCGCGTCTGACGCGCTACACGCGCTTCACGCGTTACAGCAATCCGCAGGCCGAGGCCGCCACCCGCGAATACGTAGCGCTTGCCCGTGAACATGGCGTGTCGCCCACCCATCTGGCCCTGGCCTGGGTGAACCAGCGTCCGTTCGTCACCAGCAACCTGATCGGCGCCACCACGCTTGAGCAACTGAAAGAGAACATCGACAGCGTCGACGTGACGTTGTCGCCCGACGTGCTCAAGGCGATCGACGAGATCCACGTGCGCCACCCGAACCCGGCGCCCTGATCCGGCTGCCGATGGCATCCGCCTTCATGACGCGTATCCGCTTACCGCGAATGTTGCCGGCGCTCGCCATGGCCGTGGCCATGGCGGGTTGCGCATCGACGAAGCCCTATACGGAAGAGGTTTCGGCCCTGATGGTGTCTTCGGACAGCAAGACCTTTGCGGTGTTGGGGCCGACGTACCACTATCTTTTCCAGATGCCGCCGTCGATGGCGCAGTCGTTGACGTCGGATTTCCGGACGCGGCTGACTGCCGTCATCCTGCGGGAATTCCACGTGGGCGCAGGCGGATATACCTGGGGTTATGTGCGGCTGCAGCTGGCGGACAACGCGACCGATCGCGACCGCCAGCAGGCTTATGCCATGCATTACCAGACCACGAAGGAAGGGCTGGTCTATTACACCTACCATCTTGAAGGCAAACGCTACGTGGCGCAGCCGGGCACGCCCAGCCCGGCGCAGGCCGACGGGAGCCGGCAGACCGTGCTGGACAAGCCCTATCGCGTCACCGTGATGGATTCGCAAGGCAGCGCGGAAGCGATGAAACTGCTGTCGCCCGTCACCTTCCTGGCCGGCACGGGTTTCGTGGTGGCCAATCCCGCGGTGGTGCTGTTCGCCCTGCCTATGGTCGGCCTGAAGCCCTAGGCCTTGATTTCCCATAGGCGATCAGGCGCGAAGTCCGCCTGTTCGCCCTTCTTGGCGTACCCCAACGGGTTGGCCACGACGCGGCAGCCGTCCTTCAGATAGTCGTGTGCGCAGTGCAGATGGCCATGCATCCAGGTATGCGCCAGCGGCAGCAGGGCGTCCAGCGCATTGCAAAAGCCCGCCGTGCCAGGCGACACGCCGTAGCGGGGATCGGCGCTGGCCAGCGTGGGCGCGAAGTGCGTGATGGCCAGGGTCGGGCCGTCGAACGGCACGCGCAGCGCCGCGGCCAGCCATGCTTGACAGGCCAGCCCCTGTTCTCGCATCTGCTCGGCCATGAAGGGGGCGCCGTGGCGGCGCATTTCGGCCTTTTCCAGATAGAAGTCGGCCGCGCGGAAGGCTTTGGCGCGTTTGGTCAGCGCGACGCCGATACTGTCGCTGTCGGCGGCCAGTGCGTCAAAGTCCGTCCACAGCGTGGTGCCGATCAAGCGCACGCCGTCGATGATGCAGGTCTCGCGCTCCAGCCATTGGATGTCCAACGCGTGGCACAGCTCGCGCAGCCGGTCGTGCGCTTCATCGAAATCCAGGTTGTCGTACTCGTGGTTGCCGGGCACGAACACCACAGGTGTCGGCCAGCCGTTGCGGGGCGCGTAGGGGCCCAGCCCGAAGTCGGTGCCGGTCAATTTCGAGCCCCGGCGGTAGGAGCCGATGTCGCCGGCCAGCACCAGCAGATCGGCGTCCGGAATCGGCCGTGCCAGGAAGGTCGGGTCGGATTCTAGATGCAGGTCGGAAAGCAATTGGATCTTCATGGCCGATATCTTAGGCGACAGGGCGACATGCGCGGTAACCCTTATCCATGCGACACTTTCCGGTCAGCCTTTCCCGCTTACTACCCGGAGGAACGTTTATGCGTATCGTGACGGCCCTGGCGGCCGCGCTTGTCCTGGCGGGCAGCGCGCACGCGCAGCCGCAGCCGCAACCGCAATTGATCAAATGCGGCAATGCCAGCACCCAGACCGATCTGAACCTGTGCGCGGACCAAGCCTACAGGAAGTCGGACGCCGAATTGAACACGGCCTATCGGACCGTCACCGAACGTCTGAAAGACGATCAGACGACGTTGGCCAAGCTGCAATCGGCACAGAAAGCGTGGTTGTTCTTCCGCGACGCGGAATGCGCCTTTTCGTCAGGCGGCACGACCGGCGGCAGCGCCTATCCGATGGTCTTGAGCCAGTGCCTGGACAAGCTGACGCAAACGCGCACGAAGGAATTGCGCGCCTACCTCAAATGCGAAGAAGGCGACATGAGTTGCCCCGTTCCCGGTAAGCAATGACCTCGCCGGACACTGCGGACCTGGCCGGCAAGGGCGGGCTGATCCTGGACGCGCAGGGCGCGTCGCGCTGCTTCTGGCAGCCGTCCATGCCCGACTATCACGACCATGAATGGGGGCGGCCGGTATCGGACGACCGCCGACTGTACGAGAAGATCTGCCTGGAAGGGTTCCAGGCGGGCATGGCGTGGATCACCATCCTGCGCAAGCGCGAGGCGTTCCGCGAGGCCTTCGACGATTTCGATTTTGAGCGGGTGGCGCGTTATACGGATCAGGACGTGGACCGGCTGATGGGCAACCCCGCCATCGTGCGCAATCGCGCCAAGATCGTGTCCACCATCAACAACGCGCGCCGCGCGCTGGCGCTTGCCGAGGAAACGGGATCCCTGTCCGGGTGGCTGTGGCGGCACGAGCCGCCTGCCGCCGAACGGCCGGCCACGGTCGACCTGGACTACTGGAACCAGAACCCGACTTCGGCGGCATCGGCCGCGCTGTCGCGCGCCCTGAAAAAGCGCGGCTGGACGTTCGTCGGCCCCACGACCATGTATGCCTTCATGCAGGCGGTGGGCATGGTCAACGACCACATGGACGGCTGCGTCTGCCGGCCGGCCATCGAGGCCGCCCGAGCGGCTTTTCAGCGTCCGGGATAGCCTGCTCGGCCTGCGCGCCGTCACGCCCTTGGGGCGCTTTACTCCCCGGCCCGGAGCGGGGCGCGCTAAGGCGCGAAACAAGAGAAGAAGAAAAGCTTGAATTGGTTGCGACTCGCAAGTATATTGGTTGCGAACCGCAACCTATTGGGGCCGCCATGGATCTCAT
>NZ_DBHKZA010000094.1:0-21432 GCF_057314935.1 Achromobacter sp. | reverse complement strand
TGGAATCCGACTTGCGGCGTTTGGCTCCCATCGTGCAGTCCGCCGGCCTCAAACCGCAGTAGGCGAATCGGGCGGGGCATCGGCCCGTTCGCTTAGATGCCCAGATACGCCTGTTGCACCATAGGGTCGTCCGCCAGCGCCCGCGCGCTGCCCGACAGGACAATGTTGCCTTCACGCAGCACGTAACCCCTGCCTGCCACACGCAGCGCCATGGCGGCATTCTGTTCGGCCAACAGCACCGAGGTGCCGCTGGCCACCAGTTGGCCGATCACCTCGAAGATCTCGGCAACGACCTTAGGCGCCAGCCCCAGGGACGGCTCGTCCAGCAACAACAGGCGTGGCGCGCTCATCAGCGCGCGGCCGATGGCCAGCATCTGCTGTTCGCCGCCTGACAAGGTGCCGCCCAGTTGCTGCAGCCTGGCCGCCAATTTCGGAAACACGGCCAGCACGCGCTCCAGTTCGCGCGGGCCTTCGCGTTTGGCGTAGGCGCCCATCAGCAGGTTCTCGCGCACGGTCAGCGGGGCGAATATCTGACGCCCTTCGGGCACCAGCGCCAGCCCCAGGCGCACCACTTTGTCGGCGCTCAGTCGGCCGAGGTCGGCGCCACCGTAGCGGATCGACCCGCCGATGGGCCGTAACAGGCCGGACACCGAGCGCATCAGCGTGGATTTGCCCGCGCCGTTGCTACCGATCAGCGCAACCGCCTCGCCCTCGGCCACGTCCAGGTCCAGGCCTTGCAGAATCCGCACGGCCCCGATGTCGGCCGTCAGGCCTCGTACTTCAAGCGGCATCGGTCGCCACTCCCAAATAGGCTTCGATCACTGCGGGATCCTGCCGAACCTCGGCAGGCGTGCCGGCGCTGATGCGGCGGCCATTGTTCAGCACCAGGATCCGATGCGACAGTTCCATCACGACCCGCACGTTGTGTTCCACCAGCAACACGGCAACGCCCTGGCGGTTCAAGGCGCGCGTGGCCTCCACAACCCGGGCGACGGCTTCCGCCGGCAAGCCGGCCATGGGTTCGTCCAGCAACAGCAGGCGGGGTTCCGACGCCATGGCGCGCGCGATTTCCATCAGCTTGGCGTCGCCGTAGCTGAGGCTGCCCGCCAATTGGGCCGCGCGCTTGTCCAGGCCCAGCTCGGCTAGTCTGGCGTGGGCGATATCGATATCGGATTCGCGTTCACGCCGCACGGCCGCGGTGCCCAGTATCCCTTGCAGAAAGCCGCTACGCGTTCGGGCATGGCGACCGACCAGCACGTTCTCGAGCACCGACAGTTCCGGAAAGATCTGCAGGTTCTGGAACGTCCGGGCCATGCCGCGCAACACCCGCAGGTGCGGCGGCAGGCGTTCGATGCGTTCATCGTCGAACGTGATGGCGCCGGCGTCCGGTCGCGCCACCCCGGTCAGCACGTTGAAGAGCGTGGACTTGCCGGCGCCATTGGGGCCGATCACGGAATGGATCTCTCCGGGCAGGACGGACAGCGCAACGTCGTCCAGGGCCTGCAAGCCGCCAAAGGCCAGGTTGATCCCTTGGGCATGCAGCAAGGCGTTCATGGCTGCCCTCCCCGCCGCTTGAGCCGGTTGTCCAGCAGTCCGGCCAAGCCGGCCGGCAGATAACCGACGACCACGATCATGGCCACGCCAAAGACCAGCAGTTCGGCGTCGTGGATGCTGCGCATGAGTTCGGGCAGCGCCGTAAACAGCAAGGCGCCCAGGAATCCGCCCCAGTAGCGGCCCAGCCCGCCAATGGCGGCCATGACCAGCAGCAGCACCGAATTAAAGAAAGAGAACGTTTCGGGGGAAGCGTAGTTGTTCTGGTGCACGTACAGCGAGCCCGCCACACCGGCCAGCGCCGCGCTCAGCGCAAACACCGTCAGCTTGTAGCGCAGCACGGGCACGCCCATGCACGCGGCCGCGATGTCGCTGGCCGCCAGCGCGCGCAGGCCGCGGCCCGCCCGCGCCTGGACCAGGTTGCGCAAGCCCAGCATCGCCAGCCCCGCCACGGTCCACGCCAGGAAGAAGAAGGCGGCGGGCACGCCAAGGTCCCAGCCGGCCAGCGTGAACGACGGCACTCCGATCAGTCCGTTGGGCCCGCCGGTGATGCCGACCAGCCCCACGAACAGCACGGAAAGGATGGCGTTCAGGCCCAAGGTGGCCATCGCCAGGTAATGGCCGCGCAGGCGCAGGGTTGGAATGCCGACGAACAAGGCCGCCAAGGCGCACAGCACGGGGGCCGCCGCCAGCCCGGCCCAGGGACTCCAACCCAGGCTGGCAGACAGCACGCCGCTTGTGTAGGCGCCCAGGCCGAAGAATCCGGCGTGTGCCAGCGACACCTGGCCCGCATAGCCCACCAGCAGGTTCAGGCTCAGGACAAGCAGCACGTTGATGAAGAACGTGCCGCCCAGGCTGACCAGATAATCGTTGGGCGCCACCAGCGGCCACACCGCCAGAATCAGCCAGGTCAACCCCAGCACGCGCAGGCTCGCGCCCGCGGACCGCGTCACTGCGGGCGTCTTGGAACGCCCTTTAAACTTTGACAACATCGGGACGGCCCAATATCCCTTGCGGGCGTACGGTCAGAACCAGGAGCAGCACCAGGAAGGCCACGCCATCCTTGAACTGCGTGGTCAGGTAGCCGCCGATGGACGTTTCCAGCACGCCCAGCAACAGGCCGCCCAACAAGGCGCCATACAGGTTGCCCAGCCCGCCCAGCATGGCGGCGCTGAAGGCCTTGAAGCCCAGCATCGCGCCGCTGTCATAGGACATCAGCGTCATGGGCGTGATGATGGCGCCAGCCAGGCCGCCATACAGCGCTGCCAACGCAAAGGATGCGGCGATCGCGCCCCGGTGGCTGATGCCGACCAAGGCGGCCGCTTCGGGGTTGGCGCAGGCGGCGCGCAGGGCCGTGCCATACCGCGTGTGCGCGAAAAACACATGCGTCAGAAGCATGAGCACGACCGTGATGGCCAGGATCCACAGGGTCTGCGCGTCCACGTGCGCGCCCAGCACCTCGAACTTGCGGGCCCCCGACAGGCCGGGATAGCCCTGCGGATTCTTGCCCAAGGTCAGCATCACCAGGCTCTTGCTGGCAATGGCCAGGCCTACCGACACCAGCGTGAGCGTCAACGGCGCATGGTTGCGCAAGGGCCGGATGACGATGCGGTCCGACAGCCATCCCACCAGGGTCACGGCGGCGGTGGCCAGCAGGCAGGCCTGCCACACCGGCATCTCCGACACGGCCACGGCGGCGAACAGGCCGCCCATCATCACCCATTCGCCTTGCGCGAAGTTCAGCGCGCCGGTGCTCTTGAAGATGATGTTGAAGCCCACCGCGATCATCGCGTAGATGCCGCCCGTGCCCAGGCCCGCCAGCAGCAGCTGTATGAATTGAGCGTCCAGCATGCCGCGCGCTTACCGGTAGTCGGCCAAGCGGAAGCGCCCGTCCTTCCAGTTGATCAGCACGATGTCGCTCTTGGCCAGGCCCGAATGGCTGTCGGCCGAAAAGTTGAACACGCCACCCACGCCTTCGTACTGGCGCGTGCCTTCAAGCGCGGCGCGCACGCGGTCTTTCTCGGGGCCTTTGGCCAGCGCGCCCGCGGCCAGCCAGACGGCGTCGTAGGTCTGCGCCACGAATTGGTTGGGCGCGCGCTTGAACTTCGCCTGGAATTTCTCGGTCAGCGCGGCGATACGGGCTTTCAAAGGGTCGTCATCCGGCAGGTCTGCGCCCACGGGGAACTTCACCGACACCAGCAGCACGTCGGCGGCGTCGGCGCCGGCCAGTTCCATATAGCGCTGCGACACGAAGCCGTAGCTGTGGATCAACTTGCGGTCGCCCAGGCCCAGCTGCTTGGCCTGTCGCATGAAGATAACGCCGGCAGGCGTCACCGTCCAGCAGACGATGGCCTGGGTGTCGCTTGCGCGGATGCGCGTGAGCTGCGGCGTCAGATCGGTGTCGGACGGCGCAAAGGCCTCGTAGTTGACCTGCAGATTCTGGCCAGGCGCGAACGCGCGCAGCGCATCGGCGGCGGCTTGGCCAAAGCCGCTGGTGTCATGCAGCAATGTGATGCGCGTGATGCCGTTCTTCTTGAAGTAATCGGCCAGGCGGGCGAATACCTGGCTGTCGTCCACCGTGCTCTTGAAGACCCATTCGCGTTCCTTGGCCGGACTGGCGATGGTGGCCGCGCCTTCGGTCGAGATGAACGGCGTGCGCGCCTGCTGCGCCAGCGGCACCATGGCCTGGGCGATGCCGCTCATGTTGCCGCCGCCCACCAGGATGTCGACCTTGTCTTGCGACAGCAGCCGGCGCGTGGCGGCCAGTGCCTTGGCGGTCTGGCTTTCGGCGTCGTAGAACACCCAATCGATCTGCTTGCCGTTGATGCCGCCGCCGGCGTTGATCTCGTCGATGGCGATCCGCATGCCGTCCCTCATGTCCTCGCCAAGGAACGCCGCAGGGCCGGTGGTGGAAAGGATGGTGCCCAGCTTGATGGTTTCGCCGTGGGCCGAGGCAGCGCACAGCACCAGGCTGGCGGCCAGCGCATGGCGTAGAAATTTGAACATGGAAGCCTGCTTGATCATGACATGGCGCAACGAGAAACCGCTGCGGAACCGGGAATTGTGGCCGCTGGCGCAGGCCTGCGCAAAGACTCGTGCGTTATTCGCTAATAGCCGTGCGGCATAGCTTTCATCCCTATAATTTTTGGGCTGAACCCTCTTCCTATCCCTCGCGCGACAAGCGCCGTCCCCCGTCATGTCCCAATACCAATCACAAGGCCAGATGCATCTGGCCGCCTTCGTCCAGGCCGGCCCGGTTTCGGGCAACCATGGCGGCTGGCGCCACCCGGAAGCCGACACCGACATCCTGTCGCCGCAGTACTACGCCAATCTGGGCCGCCTGCTGGAAGCGGGCAAGTTCGACCTGCTGTTCCTGGCCGACATCCTGGCGGTGCCGCAACGCCACGAAGGCAGCATGGACAGCCAGTTGCGCTACGGCGCGCTGGGCGCCTTGCGGCTGGAACCCCAAATCGTGCTGGCCACGGTCGCCGCCGCCACGCGGCACCTGGGCCTGGCCAGCACCATTTCCACGTCGTACTTCGAACCGTTCGCGGTGGCGCGTTCGCTCGCGACGCTGGACCACATGAGCGCGGGCCGCACGGCCTGGAACATCGTCACGTCGTTCCAGCAGGCAGAGGCCGCGAACTTCGGACGCGACGACCAGTTGTCGCGCGAAGAACGCTATGACCGCGCGGACGAGTTCGTCGAGATCGCCTGCCGCCTATGGGACAGCTGGCAGGACGGCGCCGTGGTGCGGGACAAAGACGCACCGCTGTTCGCGGACCCGTCCAAGGTGCAGGCGATCAACCACGAAGGACGCTACTTCCGCGTCCAGGGGCCGTTGAATGTCAGCCGGCCGCCGCAGGGCCGCCCGGTGTTCATCCAGGCGGGCGCCTCGGGCCGCGGCCGCGACTTCGCCGCCAAATGGGCCGACGTGATCTTCGTCAACCATTCGTCGCTGGAGTCGGCCCAGGCGTTCTATCAAGAGATGAAGGGACGCGCCGCGTCCCATGGCCGCGATCCCGCCACGCTGAAGATCCTGCCGGGCATCGTGCCGATCGTGGGCGAAACCGCCGCCGCGGCGGACGCGACCGATGCGCTGTTGAGCGGCCTGGCCACCCCGCAAGCCGGACTGTCGACGCTGTCGTATCACCTGGACATCGACCTGGCGCAGTTCCCGCAGCACGAAGTGCTGCCCGACATGGACGTGCCGGGCGTGCAAGGGCACTACAAGGAGGTGGCTGAATTGACGCGCAAGCAGAACCTCAGCCTGTCGCAACTGGGTCATCGTTATGGCGTGGGCACCCTGCGCGATTTCATCGGTGACGCGGAGACGGTCACCGACCGTATGGAGCAATGGTTCCGCGCCGACGCGTGCGACGGCTTCATGATCCAGGCGCCCTATGTGCCCGGCAGCATCGGAGACTTCGTGCGGCTGGCCATTCCCGAATTGCAGCGGCGCGGGCTGTTCCGCACCGAATACGGCGGCACGACGCTGCGCGACCATCTGAACCTGTCGCGCCCGGCGGCCTGACCCTCCCCTACCCGGCTCATCAAGGCGGCCCCAATCATGCCCAGCATCACCAGCACCACCATCGGCCAGAACGGCCGTTACCTGCTGTCCGCACGCGATCAGCATCTGGTCGCCGACGCCACCGCCTCGCGCGGCGGACCGGGCGAAGCCTGGCTGGCCGGCGAATTGCTGCTGGCCGCCTTGGCGACCTGCGCACACGCCGTGATCGAATCCAGCGCGCGGGAACAGGGCTTGACCTTATCGCGCGTGGTGGTCACTGGCGACTCCGAGGCGGACGAGGCGCAGCCCGGCCACTATGCCCACGTGCACTTGGCATTCACGCTGACCGGCGTGGACGACGCGCAGGCGAACGCGCTGGTGGGCGAGTACCTGCGCATCTGCCCGATCTATGGGTCCGTATCGCGCGGTGCGCCGGTCACCGTCCAGATCGTGGCGCAGCCGGCGTACTAGGCTGCCAACCACGCCTGCGCCAGCCATTCCTGCGACTGCACGCGGTCTTCGTGCCGGTGCGCATTGGTGGTGACGATCAATTCATCGGCTTCGGTGGCCCGGACCAGGGTCTCCAAGCCCTTGACGACCGCATTCGCATCGCCGACAAACTGCGTACTGACCCGGTCCTGCACCAGGTCGTCCTCCAGCACGATGGCCTCGGCCGCTTCCGGCGACAGGTAGCGCGTGGCGCCCTCGCCCCGCCGAATGCCCTGCACCCAGGCGCCATAAGGCCGGGCGATGCGTTGCGCATCGGCCAGGTCGCGTCCCACAACCACATCGGCCGAGATCATCAGGTATGGCCGGACAAGCGCGGCCGACGGCACGAACGCGCGGCGGTAGGCGTCCACGGCATCCAGCGCCGTAGCCGGGCTGACGTGGTAGTTCACGGCGAACGGCAACCCGAGCCTGCCTGCCAACTGCGCGCTTTCACCGGCCGACGACCCCAGCACCCAGGTTTCCAGCGCGGCGCCAGCGCCCGGCGTGGCGTGGACGCGGCTGCCGTCGTCCAGCGTGTAGGTACCGGCCAGCAGCCCGAACAAGGCGTCCACGGCTTGTTCGAACGGCAAGGGCTGCGCGTGCGGCTGCAAGAGGATCGCCTCACGCGCGACGCCGCGCGCCGAGCGTTGCGGCCGCGACACGGGCGGCGCGGGAATCAGCAGACCCTTCACCGTGCGGAGGCCTGGCGACGGCTGGGGCGCCGCGGCACTGCCGGATGCCGCCCGCCGGCCTGCCGCCAATCCGCGGCCCAAGCCCAGGTCGATGCGCCCGGGGTGCAGCGCATCCAATGTGCCGTAAGCCTCCGCCACCGCCAGCGGCGTGTGATAGCCGAGCAGCGTGGCGCCCGACCCGACGCGCAAGCGCGAGGTCGCCGCCGCGACCTGGCCGATCAGCACGGGCGTGGCCGAACTGGCCAATCCGTCAGACAGATGATGTTCGGCCAGCCAATAGCGGCGGTAGCCGGCCTCTTCGGCACGACGCGCCAGATCCACGGTGTTGGCCAGGGCTTGGCGAACATCGGACCCCGAGGAAATCGGCGCCAGGTCCAGCACCGACAGGGGTACGCGGGGATGGCGGCTCATGATGCGACCGCCTCGGCGGCGGCTGCCGCCACGTCGCGCCCGGTAACCGGTTCATGGCGTGCGGCCGACAAGCCCAGGTGCTCGCGCAGCGTGCTGCCGGCATACTCCTGGCGGAAGACGCCACGCTCCTGCAGCAGCGGCACGACCCGGTCCACGAATTCCTCGATGCCGCTAGGAATCAGGTGTGGCACCAGGATAAAGCCGTCCGACGCGTTCTGCTGCACGTAGCGGTTCATGTCTTCGGCCACCTGGGCGGGCGTTCCAACGAACTGTTGGCGCCCCGTGACTTTGATGATCAGATCGCGGATGCCCAGGTTTTCACGGCGCGACAGTTCGCGCCATTGGCGTGCCGTGGCCAGCGTGTCGTCGTGCTGGCGGGTGCGGCCCTTGGCCACGGTCGTGGCCGAGACGTCGGGGTCGAAATCCGGCAGCGGGCCGTCGGGGTCGAAACCGGACAGGTCGCGGTTCCACAACTGTTCCAGCAACACGATGGCGGTTTGCGGGCTGACCTGCTGGCGTCGCACCTCGGCATGGCGTTCAGCGGCCTCTTCCGGCGTATCGCCCAGCACGAACCCCACGCCGGGCAGGATCTTCAGGTCGTGCTCGGCGCGGCCGTACTTGGGCAGCCGCGCTTTGACGTCGGCATAGAACGCCTGCCCCTCGGCAAGCGATCCGTGGCGGGTGAAGATCGCGTCCGCGCTGCGGGCGGCGAATTCCCTGCCCTGCGTCGAATCGCCGGCCTGGATGATGATCGGGTGCCCTTGGGGTAGCGGCGGCACGTCCAGGCGGCCGCGGACCGCGAACTGCCGGCCCTGGTAATCGAAGCTGCCTTGGCCGTCGTCGCCGCCGCTCCACAGATGCCGGGCCAGTTCGACGAACTCGCGGGCGCGCTCGTAGCGCTGGTCATGCGGCAGATAGGCGCCGCGCCGGAAGTTCTCGCCCGTAAAGGCGCCGGGCGACGTCACCACGTTCCAGGCGGACCGGCCGCCCGACACATGGTCCAGCGTGGCCAGTTGGCGCGCCAGGTTGTAGGGTTCATTGAAGGTGGCGTTGAGCGTGCCGGCCAGGCCGATCCGTTCGGTCACGGCGGCCAGGGCCGCCAGCACGACCAGCGTGTTCGGGCGCCCGACCACGTCCAGGTCGTGCAGCTTGCCGCGTTGCTCGCGCAGGCGCAGGCCTTCCGCCAGGAACACGAAGTCCAGCTTGCCGCGTTCGGCGGCACGCGCAAAGCGTTCAAAGGAGGCGAATTCGATCTGGCTGCCCGCCTGCGGGTCGCTCCAGACCGTCATGTTGTTGACGCCGGGAAAATGCGCGCCCAGGATCACTTGCTTCTGTGCCATGGTTAACGGCCTCCTTGCCCTGCCAGGGCTGCATAACGGTTGCTTGCTTGCGCCAGCCCCAGCCGGCTACGCAAGGAAAGGGGTCGCTGTCCGGCTTCGGGCGTGGGCGTCGCGGGCGATCCTGGTCGGCGTAACAGGGGTAGAAGCTCGCGGATCACCACGTCCAGATCCCGGTCCAGGTCTTGCGGATGCAGGCGCACGCCCGAAAAGCCCAGTGCGCGCCAGTGCTGGATGCGATCCGCCAACGCTTGCGCCGTGCCCGTGTGGACCGCCACGCCCTGGGCATCGGCCAGAGGGCCATCGTGGCCAAACGCCACGGCCACGTCCGCGTAGTAACGCAGCGGGGCCAGGCTGCGACTGCCCTGTTCTTGCGCCGCGGTGAGTATCTGGCGCACGGGCGCCCAGTCCGCTTCACCTTGGGGAGGCGGCACGAAGACGATATCGGCATGGGCCGCAGCCCATTCGAGATCGCGCGCTTCGCGCCAGGCCACGGCTACGGGCGGCTGCCCCTGGGGCGGGCGGGGCACGATGGAGGGTCCCTTGATGGAAAAGGTCGCGGCATCCACATCCACGTAGTGCAGCTTGTCGCGGTCCACAAAGCGGCCGGTGTCCACATCGCGGATGATCGCGCCCTCTTCCCAGCTGTCCCACAGGCGGCGCACGGCATCCAGGGCATCGGCCGCGTCGCGGTACAGGCCGTCGCGTTCGTCAGGCAGGCCGTAGATGCGGCTGCCCGCGTGCGCCAGCGTCGCCTCGACATCGGATTCGGCCGGTACTTGCGGTAACAATCCCGCGCGGCCCCGCGTCACGTAATCCAGCGTGGCGATGGCTGTCGAGATGTGGAAGGGTTCGTTGGTGCTGACGGCCACCGATGGGATCAGGCCGATGCGGCGCGTGGCGGGGCCGGCGCGCGACAGCAGCAAGGTGGCATCCAAGGGACTCTGGCCGGAGGCGCTGCCGCGTGCCCAGCGGTCTTCGAAGGTGGCGAAATCCAGGCCCGCATCATCGGCGCGCCGCAGCGCGTCCAGCCAGCGCGCCTCGGTGCGGCTAGCGGATACGTCGTCCTGCTGCGCATGCGCAATGCCGTTCAGGGCCAATCCAATGGGAAACAGTAAGGGGTCGGTCATGGTGTCTCGGCCTTATGCCGCCAGGTCTAGGGTCAAGGGCGCAGGCGCGGCGGCGGGCCGCGCATGGCGTCCGCCCGGGGTATCGCCAAGCAAGGCCTGCGTATAGGGATGGCGGGGGGCTTCGAAAACCTGCTCGACCGGCCCCTGTTCGACCACCTGGCCGCGCCGCAGCACGACCACGTGATCCGAAATCTGCCTGACGACCGCCAGGTCATGGGATACGAACAGATAGCTGACGCCCAACTCCGCTTGCAAACGCTGCAGCAGCGCCAGGATGCGCGCCTGCACCGACACGTCCAGCGCCGACACAGGTTCGTCCAGCACCAGCAGCTCGGGCTCGATGGCGAGCGCGCGGGCGATCGCCACGCGCTGGCGCTGGCCACCGGACAAACGCGCCGGCCGGCTGTCCAGCAGATCGGGGCTAAGCTCCACGGCCTGCAGCAGTTCGGCGGCGCGCGCGCGGCGCGAGGCGCCATTGCCCAGGCCGAAGGCCCGCAACGGTTCGGTGATGATGGCTTCCAGCGGGAACCGCGGATTCAGCGACGCATACGGGTTCTGATAGACCACCTGCACGCGCCGGCGGAAATCCTGCAACTGGCTGCGCGTCAACCGGGTCACGTCGCGGCCGTCGAACAAGACGCGGCCGGCCGTGGGCCGTTCCAGGCACAACGCCATCCGCGACGTCGTCGACTTGCCGGAACCGGATTCTCCCACCAGGCTGGTCGTGCCATGACGGGGAACATGAAACGACACGCCGTCGACCGCCAGCACGTCGCCGAAGCGCTTCTGCAAGCCTTCCACGACCAATACCGGCGCCTGCACGGGGGAACGCGCCCCTTGGAAGTCGAATCCGTCACGCTTCAGCCCGGGCGCCGCTGCCAGCAACGTGCGCGTGTAGCCGTGCCGGGGATGGTCGCGCAGTTGACGCGCGGCGCCGGCTTCGACGATGCGCCCGCCTCGCATCACCACCACCCGGTCTGCACGGTCGAACGCCACGCCCAGGTCGTGCGTGATCAACAGGACCGCGATGCCCTTGCGCCGCACCAGCGCTTCCAGATGGTCCAGCACTTGTCGCTGCACGGTCACGTCCAGCGCGCTGGTCGGTTCGTCGGCGATGATCAGCGCGGGTTCGTGCGCCACCGCCATGCCGATCAGCACGCGCTGACGCATGCCGCCCGACAGTTCGTGCGGGAAGCTGCGCGCCACCCGTTCCACGTCGCTCAGCCCTACATCGGCCAGGATGCCGGGCACCCGGCGCCGCGCCTCGGCGAGCGGCACGCCGTGGACGGTCAGCGCTTCTTCCAATTGCTTGCCGATCCGTCTGACCGGATCCAACGACAGGCCCGGGTCCTGTGGGACAAATCCGATTCGTCGTCCGCGCAGGCCCTGCCAGACGGACTCGGGTGCGTCTGCCAGTTCGTGCCCTTCCAGCGCAATGCTGCCGCCCAGCTGGCGGGCGTTGTCAGGAAGCAGGCCGATCAACGCCGCCGCGGTCGTCGACTTTCCGGAGCCGGACTCGCCGACCAGTGCGACGATTTCGCCGGGCTGGATGGCTAGGGACACATCGGTGACGGCGCTGCGCCAGGCACCGGTGGCACCGTCCCGGTAAGCGACATTCAATTCGCGTAACGCGAGCACCTCGCGCACGTCGTTGAGGGGGTGCGCGCTCATTTCGACTCTCCCAGGTCTTGGGCGTACCGGGCGATCTGGTTGGCCGACAACACCACCGCGGCCACCACCAGCCCCGGCATCGTCGTGTACCACCAGGCCGCCGCGATATAGTTGCGGCCCTCTGCAATCAGCAGCCCCCATTCGGGAGCGGGCGGCGGCGCGCCAAACCCCAGGAAGCTGAGCGAGGACACGGCCAGCACGGCCGCGCCGAACTCCAGCGCGGCCAGAGCCAGGACAGGCCCCGCGGCATGCGGCGCGATGTGGCGCAGCAGAATGCCGCGGATGCCCACGCCAGAGGCCACCGCGGCTTCAACGAACACCGCGCTGCGCCAGCGCAGCACTTCGCCGCGCATCAGCCGGCCAAAAGTCGCCACATAGGACAGGCCGACGGCAATGGCGATGTGCACCGTGCCGAATCCCAGCACCGTCACAATCGCCATGGACAGCAGCAAGGTGGGAATGGCCATCAGGATATCGGTGGCGCGCATCAGCACGGCATCCACCTTTCCGCCCATGAATCCCGCCAACAGCCCGATCGCGCCACCCAGAAAAAGCGCGATCAACACCGCCAGCGACGTCGCCTGCAGGGAGGTGGACGTTCCATGGACGGTGCGCGCATAGATGTCGCGCCCCAGATGGTCGGTACCGAACCAATGCGTGGCGGATGGCGGCAGCAATGCGTCCTGCGGCACGCCGCGCAAGGGGTCGGCAGAAGTGAACGCCTGCGGAAACAAGGCCCAGCCCAGCACCAGCAGGATCACCGCGACGCTTACCGCCAGCACGGGCCGGGCCCGCAGGGCCGAGGCTGCCGCCAGCAGCCTGCCCGGTCGGGCGAGCGATTCTCTCGAAATGGCTTGCGTATTCATGCCAGCGCCCTCGCCCGGTTGCGGGTGATGCGGGGATCGAGCAAGGGATATGCCAGGTCCACCACCAGATTGACGGCCACGAAAACCGCGGCCGCCAACACCACGACGCCTTGCACCACGGGAATGTCCTTGACGGCGACCGCACCCTGCGCAAGCCGGCCGATGCCTTCGCGCGAGAATACGGTTTCCGTCACGACGGACCCCGCCAGAAGGTTGCCCATCAGCACGCCCGTCATCGTCAGCACGGGAATCGTGGCGTTGGGCAGCACATGCGTGAACAGCAGGCGCCTGCGCGACAGGCCCTTGGCGCGCAATGCGCCGACGAACGGCTGGCCCCACACGGCCGACAGCGACCGCGACAGCACTTGGGCCACGGTAGCGGCCGTGGGCAGCGCCAGCGTCGCGGCCGGCAGCACCAACGACTGCCAGCCGTCATTGCCCATCGCCGGAAACACCGGAAAGGTGAACGACAACCACTGCAGCAACAGCAACCCCACCCAGAAGGTCGGCAGGCAGACGCCCAGCGACGGCGCCGCCTGCAGCGCCGACCGCAGGCGCGCATTGCGTGCCGAACTGGCGGCCAAGGCAAGTCCCAGCCCGAGGACCAGCGCGGCCGCCAGCGCGCACAGGGCAAGGGCCGCCGTGGCGGGCGCCGCCTGCGCCAGCATGGCGGCCACCGGCTGCCCCGTCTGGATCGACACGCCCAGATCCAGCCGCAGCGCCTGCCAGAGCGCGATGCCGTACTGCACCAGCAGCGGCTCGTCCAGGTGGTACTGCGCGCGCAACGCCGCCACCTGGGCGGGATCGATCATGCTCTGGTCGCCCTGGTTCAACATGATGCTGACGGGATCGCTGGGCAGGATGTACAGGATCACGAATGACACCGTATAGGCCGCCCACAACACGAAAGCCGATTGGACGATCCGGCTGAAGGCGTAGTGCCAGGCGTCGCTGCCGTCGCGCCAGCCGCTAAGCGCCGCGGTCTTGGTCATGCGATCCCCTTATTTCTGCAACCAGGTGTCGTAGAACTGCAGGCGCGACGAGGCGTCGTAGTGCAGGCCGTGCACGTGCTTGCCGGTGGCGCCAACCGTTGCCAGTTCCACCAGCGGAATCGCATGCCCGTCCGCCACCAGCAGTTCGGCAGCGCGGGCGATCAGGGCGCGGCGTTCTGCCGGATCCTGCGCGGCCGCCGACTTGGCCAGCACCTCGTCAACCTCGGCCGGCTCGCGGAAGTTGACATTGCGGCCGCTGGCCAGGAACACAGTGCGCAGAATGTCCGGGTCGGCGCGCGTCAGGTTGTAGAACTGAAGCGGCATCTTGCCCGTGTCGCGTTGGGCATTGACTTGGCCGATCACGCTCTTCTTCAGTTGCAGGTCCACCCCGATCTCACGCAGTTGCTGCTGCACCAGTTCCAGGAAGGTCACCGCCTGCCAGTATTCCAGCCGCACGGTCAGACGTTCGCCGTTCTTTTCCCGGATGCCGTCCTTGCCCAGCACCCAGCCGTCGTCCTCCAGCAGCTTCGCCGCGCCTTTCGGGTCATAGGCCAGGGCCTGCGACTGGTCGACATAGGACGGCGTGGTCTTGGCCAGCACCGACGTGGCGGCGCGCTGATAGCGCGACAGGATCGCCTGCAATTCGGGGCGGTTGATGCCCTTGACGACGGCGCGGCGCACCGCCGGCGACGCCCACAACGGCAGTGATTCGTTCGGGAAGAAGCTGTAGACCAGGCCCGGATTGCTGCGCGCCAGAATCGGGAAACCTTGGGCCAGCAGCACCTTTTCATCCTGCGGCTGCACGCTGGTGCTGACGTCCACCTGGCGTGACAGCAGGCTCCCGTTGCGCACCCCGGATTCCGGGATGATGCGAAACTCGATGCCTTCCAGGTAGGCCTTGTCCTTGTGAGCGGCCAGCGACGAGGGCCAGCCGTAGTCGTCCCGGCGCTGCAGCTTGACGGCCTGGTTATGCACGAACGACGTCAAGGTGAACGGACCGGATCCCACCACCTGCCCTTGGCACCGTTCCTCATAGGACTTGGCCAGCGTGGCCTTGGACAGCAGGCCCATGCTCATCGTCGAGGTGGCCTGCAGGAACTGGGCGTTAGGCTGCTTGAAGACGATGACGACCGTGCGCGGGTCCGGTGTGTCGATACGGTCCAGCCCGGCCAGGTAGGTCGACGCCAGCGAGGCGCGCGCGCCCATCTTCACGATGCCGTCGAAGTTGGCCTTGACCGCATCGGCGTCCAGCGGACTACCATCGGCGAATGTCGCGCCGTCGCGCAGCACGAAGGTGAAGCGACGGTTGTCGTCTTCGGATTTCCAGCTGGTGGCCAGCCACGGCACGATGTTGCCCGTTTCGGGATCCTGATCCGTCAACGAGTCCGTGATCTGCCGGCCGATGTTCAACGCGGTATTGTTGCCGGGCTGCTGCGGGTCAACGCAAAGCGGGTCGCCTTCCAGCGCGACCTTGAGAATGCCGCCGTATTGCGGCTGGGCGCCGTGCGCCGCGCTGCCCAATAGCGCAAATGCCGCGGCGCAGAGCGCCGCGCCGATGCTGGCGGCCCGCCGCGGCGCATGCGCGCCCCGGGTCTGATTCATCACACTGGCTACGCTGCGCTGCATTACCCTGCATCCTTGTATTCGAAGTGAAGCGATCCACTCTAAACAAGGGCGCGGCCGCGCCTAAATACATTCTTCGGATTTCGAAATCCGGCAGAAACTAATGCCCATAAGCATCATGGACGTGGCGCCGGTCAGCGAGGAAAATGCCGGTTTTCCGGGCGTGGCAAGCCCAGGTTCTCGCGCAGCGTGCGGCCTTCGTACTCGCGACGGAAAATGCCGCGCCGCTGGAGCTCGGGCACGACCTGCTCGGTAAACGCGTCCAGGCCACCGGGTAGCCACGGAAACATCACATTGAAGCCGTCAGCCCCTTCCGTCTCCAGCCATTCCTGCATTTGGTCCGCGATGTGGCGCGCCGTGCCCACCATGGCCAGCCCGCCGTAGCCGCCCAGGCGCTGGGCCAGTTGCCGCACCGTGAACCCTTCGCGTTCGGCCAGGGCGATCACCCGCTCGCGACCGCTCTTGCTGGCGTTGGTCTCGGGAACCGGGGGCAAGCTCGCGTCAGGGTCAAAGGCCGAGGCATCGCAGCCCAATGCAATGGACAGCGACGCGATGGCACTTTCATAGTGGACAAGGCTGTCCAGATGCGCGCGGATATCTCGCGCCTGGCGGTCCGTTTCACCCACCACGACGAGCACACCTGGCAGGATCTTCAGGTGATCGCGATGGCGCCCCAGCCTGTCCATCCGGCCTTTGACGTCGGCGTAGAACCGCCTGCCCTCCTCCAGCGTGGACTGCGCCGCGAACACGACTTCCGCCGTCTCTGCGGCCAGTTGCCTGCCGGGTTCCGACGCGCCCGCCTGCACGATGACCGGCCAGCCCTGCACCGGACGGGCAATGTGCAGCGGCCCTTTCACCGACAGGTGCTCGCCCTGGTGATTCAGGGCCCGCAGCCGCGCGGGGTCGAAATACACGCCGCTGTCGGCGTCGCGGATGAAGGCATCGTCGGCCCAACTGTCCCACAAGCCGGTCACCACATCGTAGAACTCCCGGGCCCGGGCGTAGCGCGCCGCGTGGTCGGGCTGACTGGTACGGCCGAAGTTCAGCGCAGCGTCGGGGTTGGAGGTGGTGACGATGTTCCACCCGGCCCGGCCCTGGCTCAGATGGTCCAGCGACGCGAAGCGCCGCGCCACGTGAAAGGGTTCGTCGAAGGTCGTGGACGCCGTGGCCACCAGCCCCAGATGCTGCGTCGCCTGGCTAAGCGCCGACAACAGCGTGAAGGGCTCGAAGGACGTCGCAGTGTGGCTGCGCTTCAAAGCGTCGATCGGCATGTTCAACAGCGCCAGATGATCCGCCATGAAGAAGGCGTCGAAGCGCGCCCGCTCCAGGGTCTGGGCGTAGCGCTTCAGGTGCTCGAAGTTGAAATTGGCGTCGCGATGGGCGCCCGGATAGCGCCAGGCGCCAGTGTGGATGCTGACGGGGCGCATGAACGCGCCCAGCTTGAGTTGACGTTGCACGCTCATGCTTGCCCCCTTATGCCTTTCGCCTGACCGAGGACAGCCGCTGCACGACGTCCAGCAGGCGATCGATTTCGTCGTAGGTGTTGTAGAACGCCAGCGACGGCCGCACGGTCGTTTCCACCCCGAACCGGCGCAGGATCGGCTGCGCGCAATGGTGGCCCGTGCGCACGGCGATGCCTTCCTCGTTCAACGCATGCCCCACCTCTTCGGTGCTGTAGCCGTCTAGCACGAAGGACATGACGCTGGCCTTCTCTGCCGCCGTGCCGATCAGGCGCACGCCGTTGATGGCGCCCAGCCCCCGCATGCCGTAGACAAGCAAGTCATGCTCGTAGCGCCCGATGTTCTCGATGCCCAGTCGCGTCACGTAGTCCAGCGCCGCGCCTAGCCCGACGGCATCCGCGATGTTGCCGGTGCCCGCCTCGAACTTGTTGGGAATCGGCTGGAACACCGTCTTCTCGAACGTCACGTCGGCGATCATGTTGCCGCCACCTTGCCAGGGCGGCATGTCTTCCAGCACCTCGCGCTTGCCCCAGACGACGCCAATGCCCGTCGGGCCGAAGATCTTGTGGCCGGAGAACACGAAGAAGTCCGCGCCCAGCGCCTGCACGTCCACCCGCATATGCGACACCGATTGCGCGCCATCGATCAGCACGCGCGCGCCAGCGCGATGCGCCAGGTCCACGATCTCCTTGACGGGCGTTACGGTGCCCAGCGCATTCGACACCTGCGTGACCGAGACGATGCGGGTACGGTCATTGAGCAGCTTTTGGTATTCATCCAGCAGGATCTGCCCGGAATCGTCCACCGGGATCACACGCAGGCGTGCGCCTTTGGCGGCTGCCAATTGCTGCCAGGGCACGATGTTGGCGTGGTGTTCAAGGTTCGACACGATGATTTCGTCGCCCTCGCCCACATGTTGCGCGCCCCAGCTCTTGGCCACCAGGTTGATCGCCTCGGTCGTGCCGCGCACGAAGATCACCTCGTTCACGTCGGGCGCGTTGATGAAGCGGCGGGCCCGCTCGCGCGCGCCTTCGTAGGCATCGGTGGCGCGCGCCGCCAGTTCATGCGCGGCCCGGTGGATATTGGAGTTTTCGTGGGCGTAGAAGTATGCGATACGGTCGATGACGCTTTGCGGCTTGTGCGTGGTGGCGGCGTTGTCGAACCACACCAGCGGACGGCCGTTGACGCGCTCCTGCAGCACCGGGAAATCACGCCGCACCGCGTGCACGTCGAAAGGCGGATGCGCATCGGCCCCCGCGCTGGGCGCCGTGCGCGCCTTGGGATGCGCCGGCGTGACATAACCGCTGGGCAACACCACCGCGTCCACGAAGTAGTAGCTGGGCTCCGCAGTCGGCAATGTGGGGCTGGCGGGGGCCGGGCCGGGTCCGGCAGCGCCCAATCCCGGCAAGGACAGTCCGGCCAGTTCGTCACTGACCCGCGTGCCGCCCAGCACGTTCTCCTGCTCCGCCGGGTTCCCGGCGGGTTGGCCATGCGCGGCATCCAGGAAGTAGTAGGAAGCCTCGCGCACGGTAGCGGCGCGCCCGGCCAGGGGCGCCACGCCCGTGACACCCGAACCGAAGCGCGGTTCGTACGCCGGCACCGCCGTCACGACGTTGTCCGGAACGCCGTTGCCCGCCTGCGCATGCGGCAGCAGCGCAGGCGCGCGATGCGCCAGCGAGGGCAACTGCGCGGGCGATGCCGGCACCAGGTTGGCGCCCGGCGCATGGCCCTGCGGAATTGGCGTGCCAGGCACGCCTGGCCCCAACCCCGCCGGGCTGGCGAGCGGCGATCCCGGCGGCGCGACGTTCAGCGGGGCCTGCACGCCCGGCGGCACGGGCGCCGGCGGGGTAATCCCGACAGCCTGCCCGGGCAACGCCGTGAAGAAGGCATTGGCCAAGCGGGCAAGTTCGCTAGGATCGATGGGCGCTTCAGGCGCGCCGGGCACCCCGCCGCCCAGGGCGGCGAAACTTGGAGAGGAATCGGCAATAGGCATCGTGCGGCCTACTTGTAGGTGTCGGGATAGTCGTGATATTTGCCGATCTCGACGTCATCCAGCACCGCCAGCGCATCATCCGCCAATATCGCCAGCGAGCAATACAACGAGATCAGATAGGACGCGATGGCGTGGTTGTTGATGCCCATGAAGCGCACTGACAGGCCAGGGCTTTGCTCGCCGGGCAAGCCTGGCTGGTACAGGCCGACCACGCCCTGCCGCTTGTCGCCCACGCGCAGCAGCAGGATCTTGGTCTTGCCGTCGGCCACCGGCACCTTGTTGGACGGAATCAGCGGGATGCCGCGCCAGGTAATGAACTGGGATCCGAACAGGCTGACGGTAGGCGGCGGCGTGCCGCGCCGGGTAGCTTCGCGGCCGAAGGCGGCAATCGCCAGCGGATGCGTCAGGAAAAAGGCAGGTTCTTTCCAGACTTTGGTCAGCAGTTCGTCCAGATCGTCGGGCGTGGGCGCGCCGGTCAGCGGGAAAATGCGCTGCTCGTCCGTCACCTGGGACAGCAAGCCATAGTCGGGGTTGTTGATCAGTTCGCTTTCCTGGTTCTCCTTGATGGTTTCGATCGTCAGGCGCAACTGTTCCTTGATCTGGTCGTGCGGGCTGCTGTAGAGATCGGAAATACGCGTGTGCACGTCCAGCACAGTGCTGACCGCATTCAGGAAATACTCGCGCGGGTGCTCTTCATAATCCACGAAGGTGCGCGGCAACTGGTTCTCGTCTTCGCGCGCGGTGCACGTGACTTTGATGTTTTCGGGATTCTTGACCTTGTTCAGGCGGTAGATGCCGGCTTCGACCGGCACCCATTGCAGCAAATGCGTCAGCCAACGCGGGCTGATGGTGGCAAGTTGGGGTACGGTCTTGGTCGCATTGGCCAACTGCCTTGCGCCGTTGTCGCCCAATGCGACGGTCCCGCCTACGGTGGCACTCATTGAAATCTCCGAAGTGAACAAACAAGCAAAACGACTCAGACAAGCAAAATGAAAGGGCCGAAGCCCTCATGAGGTACTGCCCAGTGTTGAATCAGGCGGCCCGCTCCTGCTCCGGGCCCGGAAGGCTGCGCGGGCGCTGCGTACTGCGCGGTCCCGCCTGGGTGACCGTGGCGCCCGGGGCCACGTCGTCCGTAATCCAGACGTTGCCGCCGATGACGGCGCCTTGCCCCAAGGTGACGCGGCCCAGGATCGTCGCGCCGGCGTAGATCACCACGTCGTCTTCCACGATCGGATGGCGAGCCACCCCTTTTTCCAAGTTGCCGTCCGCATCGGTCACGAAGCGCTTGGCGCCCAGCGTCACGGCTTGATAGATGCGCACGCCCCGCCCGATGCGGGCCGTTTCGCCGATGACGACGCCAGTGCCATGGTCGATGAAGCAGCCAGGGCCGATCTGCGCGCCGGGATGAATGTCGATACCCGTCTCGCCATGGGCAATTTCTGCCGCGATGCGCGCCAGCAATGGCAGGTCCAGCAAGTACAACTGGTGCGCCAGCCGGTGATGGATCAGCGCGTGGATGCCGGGATAGCAAAGCAGCACCTCGTCGACGCTGCGCGCCGCGGGGTCGCCTTGATAGGCGGCAAGCACGTCACTGTCCAGCAGCCGGCGCACATCGGGCAGCGCGGCCGCAAAGCGGCGTACGATCGACGCCGCGTGATCGTCCACCGCAGGATGGTCGGGCGCGTGGCGCCGCAATTCCAGCCGCGCCTGCTCCAACAGACTGCGCAGGGCTGCGTCCAGCGTATAACCCACGTAGAAGTTCTCGCTCTCGTGGCGCATGTCCACGGGCCCCAGGCGCATGGGGAAAAGCGCGCGCTTGAGTTTGTCGAAGATGTCGGCGAGCGCTTCGCGCGAGGGGAATTCGCGTTCGCCCGGCTCGCGAGTGCGCTGCTGAGAGGTCCGCCAATCGGCGCGGATGCCTTCCAGCGCACGGACGACGCCTTCCAGATCGAAGACGGCCATATCAGTCCTGGATCCAGGGCAGCCCGCGATACCGCCAGCCGTCGTTCAAGCCGCGATGCTGATTGGCGTCGAGCTCACCCTCGAAGCCCTCGAACACGTTGAAGACCGAGGAAAATCCGGCCTTGGCCGCGGCTTCGGCGGCAAGGGCAGACCGCTTGCCGCTGCGGCACAGCAGCAGCACGACGGCCGCTTTGCCGCCGGCGCTGGCCACCTTTGCTTCAAGTTCCCGCACGAAGCGCGGGTTGCGCGTCAGGCTCGTGCCGGTGGCCCATGGCACGTGGACCGTGCCCGGAATGTGGCCCACGAACGTGCGCTCTTCCGCCGAGCGCACGTCCACCAGCACGGCGTCGCCGTTCTGCGCCAGCGTCCAGGCCTCAATCGGCGTCACGCCGCCCGCATAGGGAAGATGGCGGTCCCGCGCTTCGGCGCGCGCCCGTTCCAGCGCGGCCGGCAGGACCCGCTCGGATATCGGGGCTTCGGTGGTGTCGTAGCTCATGGCGCAAGGGCCTCCTGGCGAGTCGTCGCGCCAGGCGCGACAGAACCCACAATCTAGGCCCTAAGCCGTGAAATCCAAATGAATTAAAAGTCGGAAATTAAGAACCGCCAGTTGTGTAGCGGTGCATTGCCCGGCAAGCGGCGCGCCGACGGCATCGGTCGGCGGCCACTGCGGCGACCTGAATGCCGGGGCTATTGCCGGGCCAGACGGTAGACCGAAGCAGGCGGCAGATTGAGCGGCACGAAA
>NZ_DBHKZA010000093.1:0-21456 GCF_057314935.1 Achromobacter sp. | reverse complement strand
CGCTGACCCCGTGGCCTTTTTTATTGTGCCGGCACTGGTAAGCCCGCACCGGTCTTCCGATCCCTCAGCCATGCGACGGGCTCCGGAACCGTTGACGAGGGCATCCCGCTTGCTCTAATTTCGCCAGACGCGAATCGCGTGACGCGAGTCCCCCCGCCAATGCCCCCCGCTCAGGGAGATCCATGATGATCGCGACAACCGTTCTGGTCGTAGGCGCGGGCCCTGCCGGCCTGCTCACCGCCGTGGAGCTGGTTCGGCGCGGCGTCCAATGCTTGTTGATCGACGCACACGAGCAGCCCATGGATTGGGACCGCGCCACCGTCGTGCATCCTCGATCGATCGAAATACTGGACGCGCTGGGCATCGCCGACCCGCTCTTGCGTCTGGGCGTCAAACAGCGCCATGCCCGTATCCATGCCGATGGCGCCGTGCTGGGCGACATTGACCTGTCGCTGTGCGCCAGCCGATATCCATTCAATATCGGCATCTCGGAAGAAATTACCGAATCCATCCTCCACGACTATCTCGTCGCACACGGCGGCGCGGTCACCCGCGCCACCACGCTTGTGGGCTTGGTGGCGCAACCCGATGGCGTGGCAGCCACAATCGATCAGCGGGGCGCGCGGGCAGAGATCCACGCGCAATGGGTAGTCGGATGCGACGGACACCACAGCACCGTCCGCACGTTGATGGGTATCGAACAAGACGGCCACGACATCCACCAGCCTTGGGCCGTGTTCGACGCGGCCATCCCGGCATGGCCGGAATCCTTTGAAGCCAACTACGCCTATCTGGATCCGACGCCGGTCATTCTGACGGCCCTGCCCGACCGCCGCTGGCGCGTGTACCTGCGGCCCCGCTCCGCGCAATCCGATCTGGTCGCCGACGCGTTGGCCACCTTGCAACGCTACCTGCCTGACGCGAGCTTTGACCAGATTTCGCATCCCGCACGCTTCGATTGCCACACCAAGGTTGCCCGGAAATTCCGATCGGGCCGTGTGTTGCTGGCCGGTGACGCTGCGCACACCTGCAGCCCGGCGCAAGGGCATGGCATGAATACCGGGCTGCAAGATGCCTACAACCTGGGCTGGAAGCTTGCGCTGGTTTGCCAGGGACATTGTTCCGACACGCTGCTGGACAGCTATCACGCCGAACGGCGCCCCGTGGCCGATCAGGTGATGGCCTCGGGCGATGCCGCCGAACGCGCACAGATGGTCAAGGGGGAACGCGCCCGCCGCGAACGGGATGCGGCGATCCGGACGGCCTTTGCCGATCCTGGCACGCGGCACCATGAAGCGGTAGCGGAGGCCGAGCTTGATATCGACTACGCAGGATCACCCATCGTCATGGGCGATCCGCACGAAGCCCTTTGGCCGGGCCAGCGTCTGCCTGATCAGATTCCCCTGACGTTCGCATCGGGCGGCGTCGGCCACCTGCATGCCTGCACTCGCCGCCTGGGCCACACCGCCCTGCTGATCGGCTGCGCCGCGACGCCGGAGGACGCCCTGGAGCAGGTGCGCCGAGACATGGAAGCGCTAGCTGGCGGAGCCATCATCGAACAAGTGATCGTCCTGACCGCGAATGCCGGGGTATCCGGGGTGCATGCCTACCTGGCGCCCGACATCGCCCATGCGCTGGGCGTGCGCGGCATTGTGCTCGTGGTCGTCCGGGCCGATGGCCACGTCGGCCTGCGTGCCGAACAGGGGCATGCCGAAGCGCTGTCGGCGTACATCGGACGGTTACAGAACTAGGGGTTTTCACTAGCTCCGGCCATGTCGATTTCGTTGTCCTCTGAACGTCGTATGAGTACGACCCTCTCATTCCAAGGCGGACACACCATGACTACCGGCACCGTTACCTTCCACCGCGTCCTGCGCGCCGCGCCCGAACGCGTCTACCGCGCTTTCCTTGAGCCCGACGCCATCGCGAAATGGCTTCCCCCCTATGGATTCACCTGCCAGGTCCACCAACTGGACGCCAAGGTGGGCGGCGTCCACAAGATGTCGTTCCGCAATTTTTCGACCGGCAACAGCAGCGGTTTCGGCGGCGAATACCTGGAACTGGTCCCGTCCGAAAAGATCCGCTACACGGACCGGTTCGACGACCCGAACCTGCCCGGACAGATGCAGACCACGATCACGCTGCGCAAGGTCTCCTGCGGCACCGACATCAGCATCGTGCAGGAAGGCATCCCTGCCGTCATTCCGCCCGAGATGTGCTACCTGGGCTGGCAGGAATCGCTGACGCAGCTGGCGAAGCTGGTCGAACCGGAAATTCCGGACTGAGCCGAGGGGTGCGGCGGACGGATAGCGAAGCAGCGTAACGGGGTAATGCGGGGTAATGCGCGCGGACGGACGCGCGCAAGGCGATGCGGCAAACACAATAAGAATGTTTCTCATTATAATGATCAACCGCAGCCTATCCCTACCCTTTCGTTTCCCCCTCCGCCATGATGCTTGCCGACGCGGTCGTCGCTCACTATCGCGAATTGGTCGATTTCCTATCCCGCCGCACCGGTTCGCGAGAATCCGCCCAGGACTGTGCGCAGGAAACGTGGATACGGCTGGCCGCCGCGCGCACACTCAAGGCGCCCGTCGACAACCTGCGCGCGTACGTCTTCCAGGTGGCGGCGAACCTGGCGATCGACTTCCAGCGCCATCATGCCGCGGAACAGCGCAAGCAAGCGCTGTACGCGCAATCGCGCCTGCCTGACGCCGCCGTCCCGGACACCATGGACGTGGCCGCGCTGCGCCAGACCATCGCCCGGCTGGAGGCGGCCATCATGCGTCAGCCGCTGCGCACCCGGCAGATTTTCCTGATGCACAAGATAGACGGCGATAGCTACGCCGACATCGCGGGCGCGCTTTCCGTCAGCGTGAAGACCGTGGAAAAGCACATGACGCGCATTCTGCTGGCCTGCCGGCAGGCGATGGCGGATGCCTGACGTGGACGCGATCGAACAACATGCCGCACGGTGGGTGGTGCGCCGCAACGGCGCCGCGCCAGACGCCCTGCCCGATCCCGGCTTCGCCAAATGGTATGACGCCGACCAGGCGCATGCCCAACGCTATGACAGCATTGCCGCCCTATGGCGCCAGATGGGCCAGGTCGACGGCGAAGCGCTACGGCAAGACGTGCGGCAAGGGCAACAGCAACACCGCAAGCGCCGCGCGAAACTGGCCACCGTCCTCTCCTGTAGCCTGATCGCGGCCGGCGCGCTGCTCTGGCAAACGGGCGCCTGGTGGCGCTGGCAGGCGGATGCCGTTGCCGCCGTCGGCGAGATCCGCAGCGTCACGCTGGCGGACGGCAGCACCGTGCTGCTGGACTCCGATTCTGCGATCCGCAGCGACATGAGCGGGGCCACGCGCAAGATCTCGCTGCTGCGCGGCCGCGCGCGGTTTACGGTCGCGCATGATGCCCAACGGCCGTTCGTCGTCGAAACGCCGCAAGGCCGGGCCACGGCGCTGGGCACCCGCTACGAAGTCAGCCGCCTGCGCGATGGCGCGACGGAAGTCTCGGTGCTGGAAAGCCGTGTGCGCGTGGACTGCTCGGTCTGCGCCCCCGGCACCGCCTCGCAGGTGCTGTCGCCTGCTCAGCGCGCGGCCATCGGCACGTCGGGCATCACCGTCACCGCCTTCGACCCTGGGCCGGCCTCGGCCTGGACCGAGCGCAGACTGCTGCTGCGCGACGTGCCCTTGGCCGAAGCGGTCGCGCAATTGAACCGCTATACCGGCATGACCACCTGGATCGACGAGGCCGCCGGCAAGCGCCGCATCTCCTCGGTCGTCAACGTCGACAGCCCCGACGCGCTGAGCGTCCTGGCCGCCGCCGCGAACGTGCGCGTGCGCCGGTGGGCGTCGTGGGCCTGGATCACGCCAACGGAATAAACCAGATTCGGGGGTAGGGTCACGCGCATCTCGCTACGTCTTACAGGAAAACCCCTTGTACAGAGAGTAGCCATGCCCTTCCCCCACGCCCCCCGATTCCGCTTGGCGGCAAAAGCCCCGGTGGCCCTGGCGCTAGCGCTTGCGTTCAGCGCGGCCGCCCATGCCCAGACCGCGCCGGCCGCCGCGCCAGCCCGCGTCGCCGTCGATGTCCACCGCCAACCCCTGGACGGGGCGCTGCTGGAGCTAGGCCGGCAATTGGGCCTGCAAGTGTCTTTCCCTGCCGCGCTGGCGCAAGGCAAGACGGCAGCCCCGCTGGCCGGCACGCTGTCGCCGGACCAGGCGTTGGACCGCCTGCTGGCCGGCACTGGCCTGGCATGGCGCTACACCGGCGCCAATTCGGTCCTGATCGAGACCGCGCCGCAAGCGCAAGCGGCGCCTGCCGCCGCCAGCACGCTGGACACCGTGGTCGTCGTGGGCGGCTACAGTCCAAGCACCATCAGCGAACTGCCCCGCACCGTCTGGTTCCTGGACAACAAGCAGATCGAGCAGCAGGCGAACGCGGGTGCGTCGCTCTCCGAAATCCTCGGCAACCTGGTGCCCAGCCTGGACCTGGGGTCGCAAAGCCGCACCAACTATTCGCAGAACATGCGCGGCCGCAGCGCCCAGATCATGATCGACGGCGTGTCGTTGAACTCCATGCGCAACATCAGCCGCCAGTTCGACTCGATCTCTCCCTTCAACATCGAGCGGATTGAAGTGTTGTCCGGCGCCAGCTCGGTCTATGGCGGCGGCGCCACCGGCGGCATCATCAACATCGTCACCAAGCGGGGAGAAGCCGGACCGGCCATCTTCACCAGCGAAGTCGCCGGACGCAGCGGCTTTGCCGGCAGCGACGACCTGGATTGGCGCGTGGCGCAGTCGGTCAGCGGCGGCTCCGAAAAGGCGTTCGGGCGCCTGGCCGTGGCCTATTCCCAGAATGGCGCCGCCTATGACGCCAGCGGCAAGCAGGTCACGCCAGACATTACGCAGACTGACCTGCAGTACAACCGGTCGTTGGACGTGACGGGCAACCTTGACCTGCAACTCGCGGAAAACCAGAAGCTGCAGTTGCAGGGGCAGTTCTACAACTCGGAATTCAATCCCGGCAAAGCGCTGTACCTGGGCCAGAACCTGCGCGGCGCGCTGCCGCTGACCGGTCCCACCGACGCCAGCCTGCTCGACATCCGCAGCGGTTTCCAATCCGACGTGAAACCGGCGACCGAGCGCAGCATGTTCTCGGCCAATTACTCGGCCACCAACGTACTGGGCGGCCAGGACCTCATCGCCCAGGCCTACTGGCGCCGCGAAAAGCTGGACTTCTACCCGTTCCCCAACCAGTTCACCTATAACGACGGCACGTGCGCGACCGCTGCCGCATGCAAGCGCGGCTATTACTACGGCGCTTCGCAGCAGAACACCGACACGTGGGGCATGAAAGCGGCGCTGACCAAGGACTGGACCCGGTTCAAGCTGACTTACGGACTGGAATACGCCCACGAGAAATTCAACGGCAGCTCCGCCTATTTCGATTGGAACCAGGCGCTGGCCTCTGGCGGACTGAAATTCGACAAGCTGTACGACATGCAGCGCTACCCCGACTACCAGGCCGACACCTGGGCTGCCTTCGTCCAAGGCGACTGGCGCGTCACCAATGCCGTCACGCTCAGCGGCGGCGTGCGGCAGCAACGCAACAAGGTCGAACTGGGCGACTTCGTGCCCGTGCCGCAGCAGATCCTTGTCAACAGCGGCCTGGGCACCAGCGCCGACCGCATCCCGGGCGGGGACAACTCCTACAACACCACCCTGTTCAACGCGGGGGTGCTCTGGAAAGTGGACGACAGCCAACAGACCTGGCTGAACTATTCCGAAGGCTTCGACCTCGTGGACGTCGCCAAGTACTACGGCAACGGCAGCTACCGCCTGCAAGGCGGAAACTGGCAATTGCTCAATGCCGTCACGATCAACGGCTCCGAACTCGCCAACATCAAGACGCGGCAGGTTGAACTGGGCTGGCGCGGCGACTACGGCAACTGGCGCCTGCAGACCGCCGCCTTCTACGCATGGTCGGACAAGGCGCTGGCGATCCAGCCGATCTCGTTGTCCATCGGCCTGGAAGACCGCAAGGTTCGCAACTACGGGATCGAAGGCCAGCTTGCCTATGACTTCAATCCGCACTGGAGCGCCGGCGTCAACTGGCTGGCCATCCGCTCCGAACAGCAGCAGACCGACGGCAGCTGGGCCAAGCAGACCATCACCCTGGCCAGCCCCTCCAAGGCCTCTGTCTTTGGCGCCTGGCAATCGGGGCCGACGGCGCTGCGGCTTCAAGCCAACCGCAACTTCGACCTGACGGACGGCCAGGGCAACCGCATGGAAGGCTACCTGACGTTCGACCTGCTGGGCAGCTACGACATGAAGCGTGCCGGCGTGTTGAGCTTCGGTGTGCAGAACCTGTTCGACCGCAGCTACCAGACCACGTGGAGCCAGCGCGCGCAAGTGCTGTACGCCGGCCTGATGACGCCCGAATCGTTGCAGTTCAATGGCCGCGGACGCACCTTCGGCCTGGCTTACACGGTGAAGTACTAATCGCGCCAACCCCGGTTGCGGCCCCCGCGACCGCAACCGGGGACGCGAAAAAAATACGGATTTGAATCGCACTGTATCCGCCCCCGGGGCCCGTACAATCGGACACCCGGCGCGGGTGCCGGACCTCTATAAATCGTTCGCAGCAAGCCCTCAACCCTGCGAACCTTTTATGGAGCCTCCGCCATGACGGACCCTATCGACACCCGACGTCGCCGCCTGCTCGCCACGACCTCGACCCTGGCGGGCATCAGCCTGCTGAACCTTGGCGCAAGCAGCACGGCGCTGGCCAGATCCGGCCCCGCGCAACCCGCCACCCCGGCCCCCCGCCGCAGCGCCGCGTCGTTCGACGGCATCCGCCAGATCCGGGCCGGCACGCTCGATGTCGGCTACGTGGACGCCGGCCCCAGCGCCGGCCCCGTCGCCATCCTGCTGCACGGCTGGCCTTACGACATCCACGCCTTTGTCGACGTCGTGCCGCAGCTGACCGCCGCCGGCTATCGCGTCATTGTCCCGTACCTGCGCGGCTATGGCTCGACGCGCTTCCTGTCGGCCGACACGCCCCGCAACGGTGAACAGGCGGTGGTCGCCGTGGACATCATCGCGCTGATGGATGCGTTGAAGATCGAACGCGCGGTCATCGCCGGCTTCGATTGGGGCGCGCGCACCGCCAACATCATGGCTGCGCTGTGGCCCGAACGTTGCCAGGCGCTGGTGTCCGTCAGCGGCTACCTGATCGGCAGCCAGGAAACCAACCGCAAGCCGCTGCCCCCGCAAGCGGAATTCCAGTGGTGGTACCAGTTCTACTTCGCTACCGAACGCGGCGCGGCGGGTTATGCCGCCAACCGCGACGGCTTCAACAAACTGATCTGGCAGCTGGCATCGCCTAAGTGGACGTTCGACGACGCGACCTATCAGCGTTCCGCGCAGTCATTCGACAATCCGGATCACGTGGCGATCGTGGTGCACAACTACCGCTGGCGCCTGGCCCTGGCCGAAGGCGAATCGCAATACGACGAACTGGAAAGACGTCTGGCGGCCGCACCGAAGATCACGGTGCCGACCATCACCCTGGAAGGCGACGCCAACGGCGCCCCGCATCCGCCCCCCGCCAGCTACGCCAAGCAGTTCAGCGGCAAATACCAGCACCGCGACATCACGGGCGGCATCGGCCACAACCTGCCGCAAGAGGCGCCGCAGGCGTTTGCGGAGGCGGTGCTGGCGGTGGTGCGGCTTTGAGAGGCGGCGCTCTCGACTATGCCTGAAAGAACATCGGCGGCTGCACCGAGCCAGCGCCGGTGTTCCACTCGTTCTTCATCCTTGCCAGAAAGCTGCCGTCGACGCGGTGAGCCTCATCGCGAAGCACCTCTTCCATCGCCGTCGCGATCCGTTCGATGGCCGCTTCCGGATGCGAAACGCCGCAAACCGTACGGCCAAATTGCAGGAGTGCCTTTCGTGTTGGGTATTCCCTTTTCCTATTCAATTTCAGCGCAAGAGTGCGGTCCGACAACTTTCTCCCCGATTGGGGATCGTCAATTGCATACACGCTTGTGGTTACCACGTCATAGAGCGGGGCCAGTTCGGCGGGCGCGGCGCCAGGGTGCCGGTAGAGCAAGCCAAAGTTCTTCAGGTGCGCATCCCCATTTCTCACCAGTACCGACAGGGCCACATACTCAAAATACCGCGCAAGGCTCTCAGTACGATTGGCGCCGCACAACAGGCCGATCATTTGGGCCACCGTCTCGTACGAACTCAGGTACTTCTCTTGGGCACTCTTGCGCAAAAGCACAGCCATGTCTTCGAAACCCAGCTGCTCATTGCCAGCAAGGTCAAAGCGCCGCATCACAAACAGTGTCCCGTCGTCCGACAGCCAGAAATCCGGTACGCGTATGCCTGCCTTCCGGGCGACACTCATACATAGAAACTCGTTCTGGGCAAGGAATGGGTAGTCCTCTCCTGCGGCCTTGACGATCAGGTCAGACGTAAACGTGGTGGACTTATCGACCACCCGCTTGGCATCGGCAGCATCCGCGTCCGGCATCAGTACTTTGGGCTGAAAACCAGAAATGCCGGAGGTGAGATAGGCGCTGACTAGATGCTCGAACAGTTCGATGCTTGCCCCGCTCGTGAGCAACTCAGAAAGCCCGACCTGTGGTGGAACCCCTGCCACGTCGCTGCCAGGTTCGCGATAGCGCAAGCGCCCGATCTGGTTGCTGCCGGTCAATGCCAGCAGCCGCATATCGTCAAGTTCCACTTCCTTGCCAAAGCGTTCCCAGAGTCTCTCGTACAGGTAGCCTTCTGGCCGATTCATCGAAAAAATCGGCGGCAACACCGTGTCCGAATAGCTTTCGGCGCGGTGCGGCATGATCAGGGATATCTCCCGATCCTTGCCGGGATGGGTGTAGTTGAATACGAAGCGCGACTCTTTTTCCAGCAGGCCCGCCTCGCCTTGCGGGGTGCTTATTTCCAGCCGCTTTATCTTCGCGCTACTCATCATCCATGCTCCCCACGTCGTCGTAATTGATGCTGGCAGTATCGATACGCAGGCCCATATTGAGCACGGCCAATGCTCTCATGATCGAATGCAGGCCCACGTTCTCGCCTTTCTCGATTTGCACGATCAATTGGCGCGTCAGTCCCGCCCGCTGCGCAAGTTCCGCTTGGCTGAGTTTTCGCTGTTTGCGCTCGCGCTGAAAGCTCGCCCCGAACTGTGCGGGAAGGACGGCGGTGGGTACGTACGGCATGGCGGACACTCTTCGAACGCAAGGTTAATAATGTTCGTTATACCGTACACCACTATTCAGAAAAAAGTACGATTAATCCAACATATAAAAGAACATTACATGAAAATGTCTGAAATATCGTACTTCCATTAATCTCAAGGACGCCGCCCTGCCTCCACCTGGATCTTCAACTTCACTTCCGGCTTGAACCCCATGTCCAGGCCGAAGTCCAGCCCGAAGTCCTTGCGGCTGAACTTGGTTGAGACGTCCGCGCCGCAGAATTCGCGTTTTTCCATCGGATGCTGGATGCATTTGAAGTCGTCGATCTCCATCTTGACGGGCCGCGTGACGCCGCGCAGGGTCAGGTCGCCCGTGGCCTCTTCGGGCCGGTCGCCGTCGAACTTGGTGAACTTGCCTTTGAAGGTGGCCGTGGGATAGCGGGCGGCATCGAAGATGTCGGGCGCGACGGCATGCTGGTTCATTTCGTCGTGGCCGAAGTCGACGGAATTGATGTCCACGGTGACTTCCACCGTGCCGGTGCGCGCTTCACGGTCCAGCACCACCACGCCTTGCGATTTGTTGAACTTGCCTCGCCACGTGGACAGGCCTCCCATGTGATCGGCTTCAAAGCTGGGATAGGTATGCGACGGGTCCAGATCGTAGGTGACCGGCGCAGCGGCGGCCGGTAACGCCAGCATCAGCGCGCTTGCTCCCAGCAGCAGGGACGGAATCGACTTCATCAAGGCTCCTCAAGACAGGAAGCGGCCGCGCACGGATGGGCGCGGACACGGAAAGCCAACCATAACATTCAGCTTGAAGTCAGCAGCGACGCGCGGGGGCTGAAACGCCTTGTCCGCATTCCTGCCAAATTGAAATGAAGCAACATTGATTCCGGCAATAATGCGCCAGCGCCTCTCCCGCGATCAATGGAACGACAATGAAAAAAGTGTTTGCTTTGCTGATTTCGGCCGCCCTGCCGGTTGCCGCCCTGGCGCAACCCGATACCGAGCCGTTGAAACTGAATCCGGACAACAAGCTTTTCTGCAACGCGCAGGCCGACTGGTGCGTCGGCATCAAGACGGACGGGTCCTTCGAGACCAACGGCCCATTCGCCACCAGCCGCACGCTGCGCTCCGACCGCGCATTCTGGGACTTGCCAGATATCCCGGATTTTTCCAAGTTCACGGTTTGGCCCCAGCTGATTCGCCTGAGCGAAGACCGCGCGCTGGTCGGCGTGGTCGGCCCGGCCGAACCCGACTACAAGCTGGAAACGCAATTCTCCGGCGGCAGCTTCATCCGCAAGGACCTCTATCTGTTCGAGGTCACGCTGGGCGAACCCTCCGCCAGCAATCTGGTGTTCATCATGCCGTCGTCGACGGAAGCGACGATCCGCGCCTGCTTCAATGAAGCAGACCAGCGCAAGCGTGATGGCCACTGCATCGATGCCTACCAATTCAAGGCTGATCTGAAAGCCTTGCCCGGAACCAAGACGGCCAACGGCGCGGAGTATCCGGACCTGCAAGTCACCACCCAGGCAACGCGCGCGCCAGCCACCGCCAGCCGCTACGCTGACTCCAGCGCGAAGCCGGCGCCGACGAAGGCCGAAGTGGCGCCCGCGGCCGACAAGCAGTGCAGCTACACGGTGACCTACAAATGGAAACCCGACGGTTCGGTCTATGCACCGGCGACGCCGCTGCCCGATTGCGCAGAATTCCTGCAGGCATCGCCCAAAGCGAAGCCGTAGCGCCGCGACCGGCCCCGGCAGCGCCCCTCAGCGCTGCCGGATCCGCTTACTCCGCGTAGCCCGGGTTCTTCCGGTCCAGGCGGCGCAGCAGCCCCGGCCACGCCAGCGCCGCTTTGTGCGCCCGGTCCGCCGGGGATTCGACCGCGGCGCGCGCCAGCACTTCCGGCGGGATGAAGATCAGTTCGCCGCCGCCGGCCTGCGCCCGCACCTGCGCCATGCAGGCGGCTTCCAGCCGATGCATGGCCTGGAACGCTTCGGCCATCGTCTGTCCCACCGTCAGCAAGCCGTGGTTGCGCAGGATCAGGTAGTTGTTGCTGCCCAGGTCGCGCACCAGGCGGGGCTGCTCTTCGGGGTTCAGCGCCAGGCCTTCGTAATCGTGATAGCTCAACGAACGCAGCGCGATGAACGCGAACTGCGACAACGGCAGCAACCCCGCCTTCTGCGCCGACACCGCCACGCCGTTGATGGAATGCGTATGCAGCACGCACATCGCATCCTTGCGGGCCGCATGGATACAGCTGTGGATGGTGAAGCCGGCCGGGTTGATGTCGTATTCCGACGCCATGACCTTGTTGCCGTTCAGGTCGATCTTGACCAGGCTGGAGGCCGTGATCTCGTCGAACATCATGCCGTAGGGGTTGATCAGGAAATGCTCGGTGCCCGGCACCTTCGCGGTGATGTGCGTGAAAATCAGGTCGTCCCACCCGAACAGCGCCACCAGCCGATACAGGGCGGCCAAGTCCGTGCGGACCTGCCATTCCGTTGCGCTGACCTGATCGCGCACGTTGGCGCCCTGCTTGCTAATCGTGTCCATCCCGTCTCCAGTCCTGGTATCCAGACTTCATGTTGTCCCGCGGCGACCTTGCCGTCGGCTTGTCGGACACTGTATTAGTTTTGCGCGGATCCGGCATGGCGGAAACGGATGTCGTCCGTCTGGTGGAAACAATTATCCGACCCGCTTCGTCCGGTTTCCCCCCGTGGCGGCCTTGCGCTTGCATAATAAAGGCAGACCGAATCAGGAGACCCCGCCATGTCACTTGCGCTCTACGGCCATCCGTTTTCCTCGTACACGCAGAAAGTGCTGATCGCGCTGTACGAGAACGCCATCCCGTTCGACTTCCGCTGCATCGGTCCGGAGACCCCGGAACACGCCGCCGAATGGCTGCGGCGCTGGCCGTTGCACAAGTTCCCGCTGCTGGTGGACGGCGACTGCAACGTCGCGGAAACCAGCATCATCATCGAATACCTGCAACTGGCGCATCCGGGACCGGCACGCCTGGTACCCGCCGACCCCGCCGTTGCGCTGGAGGTGCGCTTCCTGGACCGCTTCTTCGACCTGCACGTCATGAACTGGGTGCAGCATGCGGTCAACGGCGCCTTGTCGGGCGACGAGGCCAAGCGGCGGGAAGGCCTGGCCCTGGCAACGGAAAAGCTGGAGCTGGCCTACGCCTGGCTGGATGCGCAACTGGGCGGCCGCGCCTGGGCCACCGGGCCGGAATTCACGATGGCGGACTGTGCCGCGGCGCCGGCGCTGTTCTATGCGGACTGGACGCACCCCATTTCGGCATCTTATCGGGTGCTGCGCGCGTACCGCGCCCGGCTGCTTTCCCGGCCGTCCTTCGCCCGGGCGGTCGACGATGCAAGGGCCTTCCGCCCCTTGTTCCCGCTGGGCGCGCCGGACCGGGACTGACAGGATGACGTCCCTGCACCCTGGCCCCCAACACCGTCTGCCCGCCTTTTTCCGCTCGCACCTGGAGTCGCTGTCCGGGGTCGGCCTGCTGCTGGGCACGCTGTTCTTTGCGGCCTCGCTCACGCCCACTCTGGTTCCCCGCACCTATCTGACCCAGGGCGTGCTGGCCGGCACCTGCCTGGCCGCCGGTTACGGGCTGGGCGTGCTGTGGCATTGGCTATGGGCCTATCTGGAACTGCCTGAACCCAAGGCACGCGCCGCCCGCCTCACCAACGCCTTGATCACCGTCCTGTGCCTGTCCGTCCTGGTCCTGTTCCTGTGGCGCGCGGCGGATTGGCAGAACACGATCCGCGCCCTGATGAAGATGGAGCCCGTCACCAGCGCCCACCCGTTCAAGGTCAGCGCCACGGCGCTGATCACCTTTGCCGCGCTGCTGGCGCTGGGCCGCTTGTTCAAACTGCTGGCCCGCACGGTGTCTGCGCAGGTTCGCCGCGTAGTGCCGCGGCGCGTGGCCAACGTGGCCGGCGCGGCGATCGCGATCGTGATCTTCTGGTCGTTGGCCAACAACGTGTTCTTCCGTGCGGCGCTGCATGTGCTGGACGCCTCGTTCCGCGAGTATGACGCGCTGATCGAGCCCGAGCGCCCGCAGCCCACTGACCCCGCCAAGACAGGCAGCCCCGACTCGTTGATCGCCTGGAAGCAGTTGGGCCGGGCGGGCCGCGAATACATCGCGTCCGGCCCCCGCGCCAGCGAAATCCGCGCGCAGACCGGGCGCGACGCGCTGGAACCCATTCGCGTGTACGTGGGATTGCCCGGCGCCGCCACCGCGCAGGCGCGCGCCCGGCTGGCTCTGGAAGAAATGAAACGCGTCGGCGCGTTCAAGCGGTCTGCGCTGGTGGTGGTGACACCAACGGGCACCGGATGGATCGATCCGGCCGCCATGGACGCAGTCGAATACCTGCTGCACGGCGACGTGGCCAGCGTGGCGATCCAGTATTCCTACCTGTCCAGCCCCCTGTCCCTGCTGGCCCAGCCCGAGTACGGCGCCGAGGCGGCACGCGCGCTGTTCGTCGAAATCTACAACCACTGGACCGCCTTGCCCAAAGATCAGCGGCCCAAACTGTATCTGCATGGCCTGAGTCTGGGGGCCATGAATTCCGCGCGGTCTGCCGAGCTCTTCGAAATGATCGGCGATCCCATCCAGGGTGCGCTCTGGAGCGGCCCGCCATTTGAAAGCCGGGTCTGGCGCGCCATCACCGATGCCCGCAACCCGGACTCCCCCGCCTGGCTGCCGCAACTGCGCGACGGCGCCTTCGTGCGCTTCATGAACCAGGACGGCTCGCGGGTGCCTGCCGATGCGCCCTGGGGCCCGATGCGCATCGTCTACCTGCAATACGCCAGCGACGCCGTCACGTTCTTCGACTATCGCGACCTGTACCGGCGTCCCGCCTGGATGGATCCTCCCTACGGCCCCGACGTATCGCCCGATCTGCGCTGGGTGCCGGTCGTGACCATGCTGCAACTTGCGCTGGACATGTCCGTCAGCACCCACACGCCGATCGGCTACGGCCATGTGTACGCGCCGCAGCATTATGTGGACGCCTGGCTGGCGGTGACCGGTGCGCCGGATTGGCCGGCCGATGCCCTGGCCGCCCTGAAACAGCATCTGATGGAACGGACCCGCGCGGCGATGGATGACGGGGACGGCAAAGAGGCCGCGTACGACAACCGCGGCGGGTGATCAGTTCGTCTGGACGTCGGCGCTGTCGATGATGCGCTTCCAGCGCTCGGTCTCCTCGCCGGAAAGCTTGGCAAGGTCTGCGCTGGTGCCCGCGAACGGCACGGCGCCCTGCTCGGCCAGATGGGCGATCATGGACGGGTCCTTGGCCAAGTCAATGACCGTGTCCTGCAGCTTGCGGATCACCTCGGGCGGGGTGCCTGCCGGCGCCATGACGCCATACCAGGATTCCACCACGGCATCCTTCACGCCGGCCTCCGCCAACGTCGGCACATCCGGTATGGCGGGGCTGCGCTGCTCGCTGGCCACGGCCAGCACGCGCACCTTGCCGGGCTTGATGTAGGCCAGGACGTTGGGCAGGTTCGCGAACAGCACCTGCACCTGCCCCGACAACAGGTCCGCCGTCGCCGGACCCGCGCCGCGGTACGGCACGTGTTCGAATTTTGCGCCCGAGCGGTACATGAACAACTCGCCGGTCAGGTGGTTGACCGACCCCATGCCCGCCGAAGCCATGTTCAGCTTGCCGGGATGCTGCTTGGCGTATTCGACCAGCTCGGCAACCGTCTTGGCCGGCAGGTCCGCCGACACCGCCAGCACGTTCGGCACCGTGGAAAACAGCGCGACCGGCGCGAAGTCCTTGATGGCGTCGTACGGCAGGTTCTTGGTCAGCAACGGTTGGATCGACTGTTGCCCCATCGTCGCCAACAGCAATGTGTACCCGTCGGCCGGCGCCTTGGCGACGAAGTTCGCCCCGATGCTGCCGCCGCCCCCCGGCTTATTTTCCACGATGACCGTCTGGCCCAGCGCTTCCGACATCCGGTTGGCCAGCAGACGCCCCATCAGGTTGACCGTGCCGCCTGGCGCGAACGGCACGATCATGGTGATGGGCTTGGAGGGATAGGTCTGGGCCTGGGCCTGAGCCCCCAGGCTTATCCCCATGGCTGCGATAGCCGCCGCGATAGTTTTCAGCATGATGGAATTCCCCTTGGTTTATTTGGCCAGTCAGGCTTGCCGGACGCAAGTCACCGCTGGCTCGGATGAAATAAGCGTTTGCACGCGTTGCCGCAAAAGATCCTGCGCATCCGCCACGCGCTGCACCGTGGCGGCGATGGCGCTGCGCTGCTTGGCCAGCAGCGCCTGCTGCTGGCCGATACGGGCAGCCACGAGGCTCGGCGCCGGCCCGCCGAAAGACTGGCGCGCCGCCACGTTGCTGACCGGGTCGAGGCAGGCGCCGATATCCTCTTCGCGCAGCGCGACCTGCCGGCCAAGCTGCTGCGCGGCCGCCGCATTGACCATCTCGGGCGTGATGTCCTTGGCGGGCAGCCCGGCTTCCAATGCCTGCCGGACCACGGCGCCGATGATGTGGTGCGCGTCGCGGAACGACGCGTCGGCCTTGCGCACCAACAGGTCGGCCAGGTCCGTGACGGTGGAGAAGTCTTCAGCCGCCCGCGACGCCATGCGCGCGCGGTTCGGCTCCACCCGTTCCACCAGCAGCTTGATCAACGCCAGCGACCTCAACGCCTCTTCGCAGGCTTCCCAACACGTCCGCGTGCTTTCGCGGCTGCTGTCGCCGGAGTGCGTGAAATGGGTGGACTTCACCGTCGCGAACGCGGCCGAGGTCAGTCCGATCAAGTGGCCGGCCTTGCCACGCAAGTACTCCAACACGGCCGGATTCTTCTTCTGCGGCATGATGCTGGACGTGCTGGCGATGCTGTCCGGAAACGACAGGTAGCCGAATTCCGGCGTCGACCAGATATAGAAGTCCTGCACCATCCGGCTGCTGGTGATCATCATGATCGACAGCGAGGCGCTCAGTTCCAGCGCAAAATCCCGCGATGCGACGCTGTCCAGCGAATTGGCAAGCGGCCGGCTGAAACCCAGCATCGCGCTGGTGGCGTCCCGGTCGATGGGGAACGACGTGCCGGCCAGCGCGCAGGCGCCCAACGGGGACCCATCCGCGGTTTCCAGCACGTGCAGCAAGCGGTCGACGTCTCGCGACCAGGCGTCGACCAGCGCCGACAGGTAGTAGCCGTAAGTGATCGGCTGGGCGGCCTGCATATGCGTGTAGCCGGGCATCACGCAGTCCGTGTACTGGCCCGCCTGGCGCAACGCCGCGTCGGCAACGTCGATCAAGGCGGTCGCGATCCGCGCCGTAAACTCCCGCGCACGGATCCGGTCGACGGTAGCGCCGATGTCGTTGCGGCTGCGCGCGGTATGCAGGCGTCCGCCCAGCTCCTGGCCGACCAACTTGATCAGGTGGGCCTCGTAGTTGAAATAGGCCTCTTCGCGGGCCGGATCCAGCTCCACCGCGTCCGGCCCGTCGGCCTGCATCTTGAGCAACGCCTCGGCCAGCCGGACCGACGCGTCGTGGTCCAGGATGCCCTGCTCTTGCAGCATCACCAGATGCGCAAGGTTGATCTGATTCAGCATCTCGAAATTGGCGAAGAACTCGCGATTCAAGCGCGGAAGGAAAATATATTGAAGCACTTCCGGGGCAAGCGGTTGCTTCAGGCGGCTGCTGACTTTGGATTCCATTTCAGTCCGGTAGGAACAGGAAAACTGTAGTCTCCGTCTGGGCCAACTTATGCGTCAAATCAGATATTTACGGCTTTGAATACAAAATTGATATGATTATTCGTACCCCGTTTTTTCTGGACTGAACGATGAATTTCAAGCAGGTCGAAGCCTTTCGCGCCGTGATGATGACGCGCTCGATGACCACGGCGGCCGGGCTGCTGCACACCTCGCAACCGAACGTCAGCCGCTGGATCGCGCTGCTTGAAAACACGCTGGGTTTCGTGCTGTTCAAACGCGTCGGCACCCGGCTGATTCCCACCCCCGAAGCCGACGCGTTCTACGCCGACGTCGAACGCGCCTTCATCGGCCTGGAATCGCTGAACGACAGCGCCAGCTCCATCCGCCGCCGGGGGACGGGCCTGCTGCGGGTCGGCGCGGTGGGCTCCATTACGCAATGCGTGCTGCCAGACGCCCTCCGGCTGTTCAGGGACAAGGTCTCGGACATTCCAGTCGTGGTCAGCACAGGCGGGTCGGACGTAGTGGCCAAGTGGATGGCCACCGGCTTTTGCGACATCGGCTTCGCTTCCATCCAGGCCGACGTGCCGGGTTTGCAGTACGCGCGGATCAACGCAGCGCGCGGCGTCGGCATCGTGCCGCGCACGCACAGGCTGGCCCGCAAGAAAATCCTCAAACCCGCCGACTTCAATGACGAAAATTTCGTCTCGTTGCCGGCCGGCAGTTTCAACCGCGCATCGGTCGACCGGCACTTTCCCGATGACTCGCGAATCCTGTCGATCGAAACGCCTTACGCCACGACCATCTGTTCGATGGTCGCCAGAGGCCTGGGCGTGTCGATCATCAACCCCGTCGTATCGCGGGCGCTGAACATGCCTGACCTGCGCGAGATCCCGTTCTCGGAAAAAATCGAGTTCCCCAGCTACGCGGTGACCTCCGACCACTTCCCCGTGGGCACGCTGGCCGGGAAAATGACGGACTGCGTGCGGGAAGTGTTCGCCTTGCTGAACCAGGCGGCGGAAAGATGAGCCCCCTGACCTCCTATTTCTGGAGCGGCGACGCCATCCGCAGCCGCAGCGTCGGCGGCACGGTGTTGGCGGGCACGCTCGACGTGCCTTCGCCCCCCGCCCGCGTGGCCGCCGATTGGCATCGCGAAATCGCCACCCGCTTGCTCCTTGAGCCGGGCGACGTGGAACAGATGCCGCTGGCCCGGACGCAAGTCCGCTGGCCCGACTACGGCCGTTGCGTGCAGGCGATGGCGGCCTGGACGCGCGCGCTGGGGCTGGGCGACGTGCTTGCCGACAGCGACATCGCCCTGATGGCCTGCCGTGGCGCCAGGTATCACCATGACGGCGAACAATACGGCAGCGCCGCCTTCTGCAACCTGTTCCTGAGTGACGACAAAGGGCTGGACGTGCACTTCCCGTATTCCGGGCAGCGCATCCCGCTCGTCCGGGGCACTGCCATCGTCTTCGACACCTGCCAACCGCACGCCGTGATCCGGCGCGGCAGCAGCGGTTTTCAAACCGCCGACTTCGCGTCCGATGAAGATCTCACCCAACTGTTCCTGACCTGGGAATTGCCGGTTGAAGCGGCATGCGTGGCGCAGGCGCTTGGGGTGGTGTTCGATATCGACCCGCAAGCGGCGGCAGGCATGGCGCAAGAGCAGGTGTGGGAAAACGGCGCGCGTGCGGTGGTGAATCCCGCGTCCGGACGCTGGGAGCCGGCAGTTTGAGCCGCAAAAAAAGTGACAGACCAGGCCGTCATCCCCGCGCCATTGCAGACTGACACCCTATCCAACACTCTGTTCCGGTTCCCTCGACAGCCCGCAACACCTGCCCGCTATACTCGTTGAACCATAATCACACTGCCGCGCCGCGCCTTTTAAGCGGCGCCCGCCTATGCCAGCTTTGATGGCCTTAGTACGCCCCGTGAGCCGGGCGCTGTTCTGTGCAGTCACCGTTCTAGTCTCCGCTTCCGCGTTGGCCGCTCCGCCGACGCTGGAGCAATGCCACGGCATCAAGGACCTGGCCTTCGTGGCCCACCTGGATGACGACCTGCTGTTCATGAACCCCGACATCGCCTCCAACATCGAGGCGGGCGGCTGCGTGCGTGTCATCTACCTGACCGCCAGCGATGCCGGGGAAGGCGATGGCTATATGCTGGGCCGCGAACGCGGCATCCGCGCCGCCTACGCCTACATGGCGCACAAGCCCGACCAGTGGAAGGAAGACGCCGGCACCGCCGGCGGGCGCGCCATTGCGCGCTTTACCTTGCAGGACAATCCGCGCGTGCAGCTTTGGCACATGCGCCTGAAGGACCCGTGGCTGGGCAAGGGCTGGGGCAGCCTGACGCCGCTGAGCCGCACCGAGTCCGAACCCGGGCAAAGCGTCGACACGCTAGGCCCCTACCCCCAGGTGTACACGCGCGAGCAACTCATCGACACCCTGGCGGACCTGATCCGCCAATACAAGCCGACCACGGTGCGCCATCTGGACGACACCATCGTCGTGCCCTATACGCAGCTTTGCTGGCGTTGCGCGGGCCATGGGCACCCGGACCACATCGCCAGCGCGCGACTCGTGCGCGAAGCCATGCTGCGCGTGCCCGGCAACTATGCCGAGACCGGCTACATCGACTACCCCAGCCAGGAACGCGCCACCAACCTGGCCGACACGGAAATCGCCAGCAAGTCGGTGATCTTCCAGCACTACGCCTGGAACGACTACCACTATTGCGCCGGCCCGACCGGTTGCAAAGAGCCTGCCGGCCCCGCCGCCGCGTGGGTGCAGCGCGCCTATTACGTCTCCCGCCAGGACATCGCGCCGCAGCTGTACCCGGACGGCCGCGGCGGCCTCGTGGTGTTCGCCGCGGGCGAAACCAATGCCGCCGTCAACCGCTGGGACTCCAGCCAGCGCCGCTGGCAAAGCCTGGGCGGACGCACCAACGGTCCGCTGGTTTCCTTTACCCATGCCGACGGCACGGCCGGCCTGATGGCGCGCGACCCGCTGGGCGGCGTGTGGGCGAACAAGCAGCGCCACGACGGCACCTGGCAAGGCTGGCAGGCGCTGGGCGGCCTGCGCGTCACGCAGATTCCGGCTGTCGCGCCGCGCGGCGAAGCCGCCGCCGTCGCCTTGGGCTATGACGGCGTGCTGCACTGGATCACGCCCTCCGGCATCGATGGCAGCTGGAGCACCTGGCAGGACCTGCCGCCGCTAGACGGCGCCACCGGCGCCCCGGCCGCTGCGCGCGGGGCTGACGGGCGCTATGTGATCTTCGCATCGGCTGGCGCGGGCGAGCTTTTCTACACGCGTCAGTTGCCGGCCGCCAAAGGCCATCGCCCCGATTGGCAAGCCTGGCGCCGCGTGCCCGCGCCCGAAGCGGCTGGCGGCCTGGCCGCGATCCGCAACCACGAAAACCGCGTGGAACTCTATTTCCGCCAGCGCAGCAACAACCATCTGATCAAACTGGTGGAAGCTGGCGACACCACCGACCTCGACATGGACTGGAGCGCGGCGGCGGACCTGGGCGTGCCCTACATCGGGCGCCCGGCCATCAGCGCCGATGCCCAGGGCAACGTCGTCCTGGCGCTGCTGGAACGCGCGGGCGGACCGCTTTGGCTCGTCGAGCACGGCAAGCCGGCCAAACTGGATGCCCTGGCCGCGTCGCCCCCCGCGCTCAATATCATCGACGGCACCTTGTATGTGGTCGCGCGCAACGCCGGCGCGCCGCAGCAGTACCAGGTGCTGTCGCGCCGCGACGGCCTGTGGGCAGGCACCCTGACCCTGGACGGCGTGCCGGCCACGGGTGGCGGCCCCTTCGCGGCCGTGGCCGCCCGCCCGACGGATCTGCCCAACCTGGGCGCGAACAACATCAACAAGGCCGTGGTGGTCCGCCCATCGCCCAGCGAACCCGGCACGCTGACCCAGGAGCGCATGCCCACCCAGTCCTCCCGCGCCGCCACGTCCACGACCGTGCAGTAAGCGTCAAGAGCCCGGCAGCGCCGCCCCCATCGCGGCGAACAGGCCGCCGCACACCTTGTTGAAGCGGCGGCCGGCGCGCTCCAGCCACGGTCGCACCCGGTGAGCCAGCCGTGCCAGCACATACTCGACCAGGAATTCGATGACGGCAAAGGTGCCCGCCATGATCACGAACTGCGTGAACAGGCTGCGCGCCGGATCGATGAACTGCGGCAGGAAAGCGCCGTAGAAGAGCAGCGCCTTGGGATTTGAAATCGCGGACAAAAGGCCCTGGCTGAACATCCGCGTGCGGCGCGCCCGCGGCATGTCGGGCGCCGGCGTCAGCTGCACGCCCGGCGAACGCCACAACTGGATGCCCAGCCAGATCAGATAAGCGCCGCCCGCCCACTTCAGCACCGTCAGCGCCGGCCCCCAGGCCTTCAAAAGCGCGCTGATGCCCAGCATGGACAAGGCGATCAAGGCAATGAAACCCACCGCACCGCCCGCGATGGTGCACAACGCCTTGCGATGGCCGTGCAGCGCACCGTGGGTCAGCGCAAGCAG
>NZ_DBHKZA010000092.1:18358-21967 GCF_057314935.1 Achromobacter sp. | reverse complement strand
CACGACAGGCGTCTTAAAAACTCAACTCAAACGCCCACCACCACCGAACAAAAAAAATCACTGCCGATGATAAACCTCGGCCCCTTTCTTAACGAACTCCACTGACTTCTCCTGCATGCCCTTCTGCAACGCGTCCTTCTCACTGACCCCTTGCGCCGCCGCATAATCCCGCACGTCCTGCGTGATCTTCATGCTGCAGAAATGCGGACCGCACATCGAGCAGAAGTGCGCCACTTTCATGGAATCCTTCGGCAGCGTCTCGTCGTGGAATTCCTTTGCGGTGTCCGGATCCAGGCCCAGGTTGAACTGGTCGTCCCAGCGGAATTCGAAGCGCGCTTTTGACAAGGCGTTGTCGCGGATCGCGGCGCCGGGGTGGCCCTTGGCCAGGTCGGCGGCGTGGGCGGCGATCTTGTACGTGATGATGCCGTCCTTCACGTCCTTTTTGTTCGGCAGGCCCAAGTGCTCCTTCGGCGTCACGTAACAGAGCATCGCCGTGCCGTACCAGCCGATCAGCGCGGCGCCGATGCCGGAGGTGATGTGGTCGTAGCCGGGAGCGATGTCGGTGGTCAGGGGGCCCAGCGTGTAGAACGGCGCCTCGTGGCAGTGTTCCAGCTGCAGCTCCATGTTTTCCTTGATCATCTGCATCGGCACATGGCCGGGGCCTTCGATCATCACCTGCACGTCGTGCTTCCAGGCGACCTGCGTCAGTTCGCCCAGCGTCTTCAGTTCGGCGAATTGGGCTTCGTCGTTGGCGTCGTAACCCGAGCCCGGGCGCAGGCCGTCGCCCAGCGAGAAGCTGACGTCATAGGCCTTCATGATGTCGCAGATGTCTTCGAAGCGCTCGTACAGGAAGCTCTCCTTATGGTGGGCAAGACACCACTTGGCCATGATCGAGCCGCCGCGCGAGACGATGCCGGTCATGCGGTCGGCCGTCATCGGAATGAACGGCAGGCGCACGCCGGCGTGGATCGTGAAGTAGTCCACGCCCTGTTCGGCCTGTTCGATCAGCGTGTCGCGGAAGATCTCCCACGTCAGGTCCTCGGCCTTGCCGTCGACCTTTTCCAGCGCCTGGTAGATCGGCACCGTGCCGATCGGCACCGGTGAGTTGCGGATGATCCATTCGCGCGTTTCGTGGATGTGGCGGCCGGTGGACAAGTCCATCACCGTGTCGCCGCCCCAGCGGATCGCCCAGGTCATCTTTTCCACTTCCTCGCCGATGCCGGAGCTGACGGCCGAGTTGCCGATGTTGGCGTTGATCTTCACCAGGAAGTTGCGGCCGATGGCCATCGGTTCGACTTCAGGGTGGTTGATGTTGGCGGGGATGATGGCGCGGCCGCGCGCGATCTCGTCACGCACGAATTCCGGCGTGATGGCCGCGGGGATGGCGGCGCCGAACGATTGGCCCGGGTGCTGGCGCAGCAGGCGCTTGACCATCTTTTCACCGTCGGGGCCGCTGTCGCGCAGCGTTTGCAGGTAGTGCTCGCGGCGCAGGCTTTCGCGGATCGCCACGTACTCCATTTCGGGCGTCACGATGCCGCGACGCGCATAGTGCATCTGCGACACGTTGGCGCCGGATCTGGCGCGGCGCGGCGGGCGCTGCAAGTCGAAGCGCATGGCCGTCAGCTTGGGATCGGTCAGGCGTTCGCGGCCGTAATCGCTGGTCGGGCCCGGCAGCACTTCCGTATCGCCGCGTTCTTCGATCCAGGCGCGGCGCAGCGCTGGCAGGCCGCGGCGGATGTCGATCTTGGCGTCGGGGTCGGTGTAGGGACCGCTGCAGTCGTAGACCGTCAGTGGGGGGTTCTTTTCCCCGCCGAACATCGTCGGCGTGTCGTCCTGCTCGATCTCGCGGAACGGGACGCGGATGTCGGGGCGCGAGCCCGTTTCATACACGCGGCGCGATTTGGGCAGCGGTGCGACGGCCGCCGCGTCGACTTCGGCGGTAGCGGCCAGGAATTTGGGATTGGCGTTCATGGAAAGCTCCAAGCGAGTTGTTGGAGCCGATCGGGAAGGACTTCCGCCAGGCGTGCGAGGACCCCTGGCGGAAATACGGCTCCCAGCATCGGCATTATCCGTACTGGTACGAAGGGACTCTCTCAACACGTCCTGCCGGAAAGGCGGGACGAGTACCCCTGCGCGAAAGCGAAGTATAGAGCCAACTGCGAGGAGGGCTGGTATTACTGCTTTACAATTGGATTCAGTCTGGGGCGACAGTGTCATTCAGGTTCGGTACACTTTTTCAATGAAACGCCCGGCGGGTAGTCGTCTTGCCGGGACCAGCCCACTTAAGAAGGAATCGAGCATGCAACTGACCCTACGCAAATTGGCGCCCGCCCTGGTTGTTGTGACGTTGGCGCTAGCAGGTTGCAAGACCGCCCCGACGAAGTCGTCCGGTGCCGCGGCCACGCCCGAAGCCGGCCAGCAAACGACCCAGCCGGCCACCGCCTCGTCGGTGGACTTCTACCTGGCGCAGCAGCAGCCCGCCCCGGGCCTGCGCGAAATCGCGCTGCCTGACGGCAAGCTCTACATGCAGCAGACGCCCGTGCTGACGCGCGCTGACCTGACCGATGCCGCCGCGCTGGTGGATCGCCAAGGCCAGAACTTCGTGGGCCTGCGCTTTTCAGAAGCCGGCGCGCGCAAGCTGACGGACGTCAGCACCAAGAACGTCGGCAACCGCCTGGCGCTGGTGATCGACCAGGAACTGGTCGCGGCCCCCAGCATTGCCGAACCGCTGAACCGCGGCGTGCTCGCGTTTGGCGTGGCATCGGCCCAGGCCGCGTCTGAAATCGCCGCCAAGATCCGTGGCGACGCCGCCCCGGCTCCGGCCGCAAACGGCACGGCGCCCGCGCCCAAGCCCTGATCTTCGGGCGGGCGTTGGCCCGCATCCGCAAGACGAAAAAAATCCGCATCGAACGATGCGGATTTTTTTTGCCCGTGAGGGCTCAGGTATTCAGGGCAGGGCGATGCGCTGATCAGCCGGGCTTGCGTCCTCGGGGCTTGACGGTACGGCGGGCGTGCGCCGTTTCGATGAAAGTCAGCGTCAACGCTTCGAGCTGCACGCGGTCTTCGGGCGATAGCCCGTCGAACAGCGAGGGCGCGATATTGGGAAAAGGCCAGGGCGCTTGCGGACGGCGGCGCTTGGGCAGGCGCGCCATGGTTTCGGCAATGCCTGCGGGCGCAAGCGTATCGGACAGGTCATAACCTTCCATGGGCAGTTCCATGGGGCCTTTGCCGGTTTCAAGCCATTCCGCTTCGATTTTCAGAATCTGGGCAAGCTTGCGCACCGACCGGCTGGAGTGGCGAAGCCCGCTTTCGTAACTGGCGATTGCACTTTGCGAAATCCGCGCCAGACGCGCGAGCGTCTTCTGCGTGTGGCCACGCAGAAGACGGGCTTGCTTCAATCGGTCTGAAAATGTCTTCACGCACCGATTGAAGCTTGCTCGTCATCTACTTTGGTAGCTATAAGAATCACTTAAGTAATAATTCTGGGAGTGCGTTCGCATGCAGGAACGGGGCAATGTGTTCGTCGTGCAGCTTGATGAAATGACGAGCAATAATTTTGTCGCTGCCTTGCGTGAATTTCAATGGCAGGTCAGCGCGTTCGAATCGCCG